>JAJYOS010000277.1 GCA_021796055.1 Bacteroidota bacterium | reverse complement strand
TTACTCTTCCGCTCTGAAGGAGTTCCAGTTTCTCCTGGAAGTGAAGCCTGATCCGACTCCTGTTGAGCTTGCAGATGCCAAGCGGCAGCTTGAGTTGGCGCAAGTGGATTTTGACAATATGAAGAAAGAGAGAGAGCGACAATCTCAACTCCACAAGCGCACACTTATTTCCGACCAAGAATTCGACAATACCCAGAAACAGTATATGGAATCTGAATTGCGGGTCAAGATTGCGCAGGAGAAACTGGAACTCCTTCAGAGCGGAAGAGTAACGATAGATAACACAAAGATAGAGTCCATAATTTACGCGCCAATAGACGGTTACGTGCTGACACGTTCAGTTGAAGTTGGAGATCCCGTCACTCCACTTACATCTTATCAGGAAGGAACTGTCTTGATGAAGATGGCTAACATGTCGAGCCTCGTCTTCAAGGGCACGGTAGATGAAATTGATGTGGGTAAACTGCACGAAGGCATGCCGGCTGAAATAAGAGTCGGTGCCCTTCCGGGCGACACCATACCTGGAAGACTCTCGAAGATCTGGCTGGAGGCGGAGAAGAAAGAGAACGCTTCCGTCTTCCCGATAGAAATTTCCATCTCGAATGTCAAAAACGTGACGCTCAGGGCCGGATATTCCGCCAATGCCGACGTAATAGTCCAGAAGAAAACAAACGCCCTTTATATCCCGGAGCGGGTCGTGACATTCAGAAACGATTCCTCGATCGTGAAGATCGCGCTTGCAGAGAACAAGTCTGAAGAGCGGGCTATCAAGACGGGACTGAGCGATGCTATAAACATCGAAGTACTCTCCGGCCTTAAGGAAGGCGACAAAGTCCTAGAGAAACCTGTTGTGAAAATCAACTAACGCCCCTGTATGACGGCATTTATAAGTTTCTTCTCCGAGTTTTTCACCGATCTTCGAGCACAAAAAATGCGCTCGTTTCTTACCCTGTTTGGGATAATTTGGGGAACAGTTACGGTCATCGTCCTGGTATCGTTCGGACTTGGATTTAAAAAGCAATCGATGATCAACATGCATGGGATGGGAGAGAACATATCAATCCTGTTTCCGAACAGGACAACGAAGCCTTACCAGGGATTCGGGATTGGACGGGGTATAAATCTCACCGAAGAGGCTGCAGCTATAGTCAGGTCAAAGGTCCGTGACATCGAAGCGATCAGCCCCGAGTATATAAACATGGGGATCCCGGTAAGATACGGTAACAACATCACAAACCCCGGCATCACGGGAGTCTATCCCGTTTACGAGGGGATGAGGCACATCATCCCGGAACTTGGGGGGCGATTCGTCGACACCCTTGATGTCGCGGCGCGGAAACGCGTCGTTGTACTGGGCGACCAGGTCAAAAATTTTCTATTCGGCGACAAAAACGCAATTGGCAAAACAGTATTCATCGGGGAAACACCGTTCCTGGTCATTGGAGTAATGCAGCCGAAGACGCAGAGTTCATCATACTACACGCGTGACCAGGACAGGGTTTTCATCCCCGCACCGACATTTACTGCAATATTCGGTTCACCATACATTACCGACATCATTTACAAAGCGAGCGCCCCATCGCGGACGGCTCAGGTAGAAGAGGAAGTGCGTACTGCACTCGGCGAGAAATACAGGTTCGACCCGTCGGATAAGGATGCATTATTCATCTGGAACACCGCCGATTTCGAGAGGATCCTACAATACATAACCATCGGATTCACTCTGTTCCTTGGAATTATCGGCAGCTTTACTCTCGGCATTGCGGGACTCGGAGTGGCAAATATAATGTTCATTGTCGTCCGTGAGCGGACCAAGGAGATCGGTGTCAAGAGAGCAGTAGGTGCCAGAAGATCGACTATCCTCCTCCAGTTTTTTGCCGAGACGTTCATGATCGTAGGTTTGGGCGCGGCGGTTGGTTTCCTGATTGGCTGGGGAATAGTCGCCGTGATGCAGCTGGTGCCCGTGAAGCAGTACGTCGGCCAACCCGAGATTTCTCTGCCGGTGGTCATTTCCACGATATCTATTCTGGGCGTCATAGGACTATCGGCAGGCATGATGCCTGCCCGTCGAGCAGCCAACCTCGACGTAGTTGAATGTCTCAAAGACTGATGAATTCATCCGGAGATTGAACGCATGGGAGCCGAGCTTATCAGAGAATTTTTCCGTGATCTGAACAATCACAGGATGCGGAGCAGCCTCACGTTGATCGCAATCACGTGGGGAACAATGTCGGTGGTGCTCCTGCTGGCCTTCGGCTCCGGTTTCGGAACGGCCTTTCGAAATGGGATGCGCAATGCATGGAACAGAGTTCTCATCGTATATGGCGGAGAAACGGGCAAGGTATACCAGGGACTCCCTAAAGGTCGCGGGATTAATCTCGAGGAGAGCGACGTGGCGCTCCTGAAAGCCGCTGTCCCGAACATACTAATGGCGAGCCCTCAATACAGAAAGAACGCCGAACTCTTCTATGGGAAAACGAGACTTACTACCGAATGCGAGGGAGCAGGTTCTGATTTCGAAGTAATGCGCGCCATGTATCCCGAAGCAGGCGGACGGTTCATCGATGCAAATGACGTCAGGTACCAGAAACGGAGCCTCTTCCTCGGATATGAAATTGCAAGCGATCTATTTCAGGGAGCAAATCCCATCGGCAAAACCGTGATGCTCGACAACGTGCCGTTCACTGTGGTCGGCATTATGGAGAAGAAGCTGCAGACGTCGATGAACAACGGGCCTGATTCCAGGCGCACGGTGATTCCGTATTCGACGTTCAGAATGATTTACGGATACCGCCACATCAACACCATACTGGTACAGGGGACCAATCCCGCGGCGCAGGCCCAGATGATCAGTCAAATCCGGCAGGTGTTCGGCAAGAAGTACAGGTTTGATCCGGCCGACGAGCGGGCTGTCGGAGTGTTCGACACCATGATGATTGACGAAATGATTCAGAAGATAAGCCTCGGGATAAACATTTTCCTCGGAGTGGTGGGTTTCTTCACACTCATGATAGCAGGAGTTGGTGTCGCAAATGTAATGTATGTCGTCGTCAAGGAGCGAACGCGAGAGATCGGCATCAAGATGGCAGTCGGCGCAAAGCGGGCCTACATACTCTCCCAGTTCGTCTTCGAGGCCCTCTTTCTCTCATTGCTCGGTGGAACGCTGGGCCTGCTGCTTTCATGGGGAATCGTTGCCGCGATGGGTCTGATTGACACGAGCAGCGGCGCGATGCAGTTCCTGGGAAGGCCGATACTTTCTATAGGCATAATGCTTTTTACAGTAACCGTGCTGACGCTTATCGGATTATTTGCCGGAGTCTTCCCTGCCAGAAGAGCAGCGGCAGTAGACCCGGTGGAATCACTCAGATATGAATGATGCCCGCACAGTTTTCATACATGCCGTATCAACGATCTGCCTGTTTCAGTTTCCTATCCGAAAAACAGTACGAAATAGAGGACCAGAAACAGTACGGCTATTCCATACATCACGACCGAGACTTTCTCCTGCGGCGAAGCCAGCCTCCAGCTTCTTACGGGTGGCAAGATAAATGGGATTATTACTACAACCAGCAAGAGAATTAAAATCAATGGCGGAATCCCCGCCTCGATAAACGGGACTGCAGCAATTGAACTTTGCGTCACTCTTTCGGTCCTTCCGTATTATTTGGCATCGCTGTCAGATTAGCAAAATCATCCCAAATCTCAAACAGTCCCCTACCACCGATATGGGCGGCCTTCTCATTGTAATTAATTCCCTGTTCGCCTAAATTTCCCTCGCATTCTGACTGCAACCGGTTCCATTTACAATACCGACAATCCCCTGACGGAAACGCCCGAAATTCTCGAACGGTCCTACTAACACGAAAGGAAAATAGAATGAAAATCCTTATTGCAGACAAGCTGTCGGACAAAACAGTATCGGCATTGAAGGCCCTTGGAATGGAGGCCACTGTGAACGCCGATCTTACTGCGGACAACTTACCTGACGCAATAGATGATTCAGATATACTTGTAGTACGTTCCACCAAGGTGAACGCAAGGACTATTTCAGCGGCAAAGAACCTCTCACTTATCATCCGGGCAGGCGCGGGAGTGAACACAATCGACCTGGCGTCGGCAAACACTCGCGGCATATACGTCTCCAATTGTCCAGGGAAGAATACCGAGGCGGTCGCCGAGCTCGCAATAGGACTCCTGATCGCTGCCGACAGGCAAGTGGTCAATGCAACCTCCGACATGCGAGGCGGTGCATGGAAAAAGAAGGAATATGGCAAGGCCCGCGGACTGAAGGGACGAACCCTCGGCATACTCGGATTCGGCGAGATAGGCAAATCCGTGGCGGTGCGGGCACAGAGCCTCGGGATGAGAGTCCTGGCCTGGTCGAGGAGTCTCACCGAAGAGGTTGCCGCCGGATATGGCGTGGGCTACGCACCGGAACTCACTTCCCTCGCCGGTCAGTGCGACGCATTCAGCATACACGTCGCCTATAAGCCGGAAACGCACCACCTCATTAACAAAGCTGTCCTCGACGCGATGAAGAACGGAGCTATTCTCATAAACACATCGAGGGGTGAGGTGGTAGACACGACCGCTCTGAAAGCCGCTATTCGGGAGAAGAAGCTTCGCGTGGGCCTCGACGTGTTTGAAGACGAACCCGCCGGAGGCGAAGCCGAGTTTACGGACAAGGAGCTTGCGGCCCTGGTCACCGCGACGCCGCATATCGGCGCTTCGACTGACCAGGCCTCGGAGGCGATTTCCGACGAAGTGGTCAGAATAGTAAAGACGTTCCAGGAAACCGGCGTTCCGCTGAACACTGTGAACATACGTGCCCGGTCCTCGGCGACTCAATCGCTGGTGGTGCGGCACTTCAACCGGGTCGGCGTCCTTGCCGGCATACTCGGCAAACTCCGAAGCAGCGGAATCAACGTCGAAGAGATGACCAATATCATTTTCGAGGCCTCAAAGGCTGCCTGCTGTACGCTTCTCCTCGACCATGCGCCTTCGAAGGAAGTGCTGAACGAGATGGGGAGCGATGAGAACATCATCGAGGTTGCGCTGAAACCAATTGCCTGAATTCCCCGGGTGTAAAATCAATGGCCTCACAGAGTCAACGTCGCAGAGTGAGGCCACGCACCCACAAATCAGCCGCGCGATTTGGAAACGCACTAGGTGCTCTCGCCGGCATGCGGCTCTAGGCTTTCTCACAATTACGCTGGGACCACATAACTTCTCTGTACCATCTAATGCCAGAGATTGAAGTTCCGTTTTCCTCGCCACCATTACCCCAAATTGCCGACGAGTCAACCATCGGCTTTGAAGCCGAATTTTAGTCAATGCATGGGTGGCGACAATCATGTTACTGCCCCAGCTCGGCTACCTGGAACCGGGGCGGCGCATACGCTTTCGTTATTTGAGGACTAGCATCTTCTTTACCTCAGAGCAGCCTCTTGCATCAAGGCGATAGAAGTAGACTCCACTCGGCAGGTCTGTGGCATTGAAAGTGACGTTGTAGGTTCCTGGATTTTGCCTTTTGTTTACAAGGGTCGTGACCCCTCTGCCAAGCACATCGTAAACCTTCAGGGTAACGTTGCTGACCGCTGATAGCTGATAGCTAATTGCTGTTGTTGGGTTGAATGGATTCGGATAATTCTGCTCGAGTGTGAATCGCACCGGAAAATTCTCTTCGGTCCGGGTTACGCCCGCCAGCATATCCGACATCGGTCGCCTCCACACTCCCTCGGTCCATGACCCGGCGAAAAGAAAATCTTTGCCAATAGCGAAAGACGAAATCGACACCTTGTCTATCCCATCCCAGATTGATGCCCACTTGGTCCAGTTGCTTTTCGAAAGGAATAGTCCGTAGCCGGTACCGACAAATATCATCGAATCGTTTGCCACGAGAAACGAAATTGTCGTATCCGGAAAACCAACCTGGATCCAGTTTGAATCGGGAGGAACGCTCCTGAAAATCCCGTACTGCGTCCCGGCCAGTAAAGCCGAGCCCGTATTGACAATTGACAGAACCGCCGTATCACCCAGACCGAATGAATGCCAGGTCGCTCCGTTATCCGGCGTTGTGAATATCCCTCCGGTCGTGGCGGCGAAGAGCGATGAATTGAACTCCGCGAGTCTCGTGCTGGATGAATTAGGCAACGAGGTTCCGGACTGACTCCATGTTGCCCCTCCGTTTGAGGTCCTGAATATACCGCCGGGCGAAGCGGCAAACAGGTATGCGCCCGCGAACTCTACGTCCGCCACGATTTCGTTCTTGAGGCCAACACGCTGCCAGCTTCTGCCGTAGTCGGACGACTTGAAGACCCCGCCGCCGCTAGTATCCGCCTGCTCGGTACCCGCGTAGACGTCCTTCCCATTCGTCTTGAGACACAAGACGTTACTGTGGCTGAGATTGGTGTACTCTTTGTAGGAATTCCCGCAATCTCTCGAAATGAATACACCCTCCTGCGCGCCATCGCCCACTATCAGCGTTGAATCGATCGCGGTGATCGCCTGGACCATCATATTATTCACGACGCCCGTCTGGAGCCAACTCGCCCCGTTGTCCTGGGAGGTAAAAATCCCGACGTTCCTCGTACCCGCGATCAGGTTGTTCCCGGAAACACAGATGGATTCGATATAAGGATCTGAGAGACCGAGACTATTCCAGCTTGCGCCGTCATCCGACGATTCGAATACTCCCTGGTCGGATGCCAGGTACAGTACGGACCCGGCTGCAACTATCGTGCTATTATATATGGTCGGGACACTTCCGGACACCTGGCTCCAGGTCGATCCGGAGTCTGTCGAGCTGAACAGGTTCCTTCCCGATGCCATGAACAACTTGTTGTCGTGCATGAAGAGTGAGGTGACATCTGTGTTGTAGTTTGGAACGGCAAGATGACTCCAGCTCGCGCCGTTGTCCGCCGATTCATAAATGCCGCCTCCCCAGGTACCCGCGAAAATATTTGAACCGACAGTCAGGAGACTCACCACCTGATGCTCCAGTCCGGCGTTGGCAGGCTTGCCCCAGCGAAACCCGCCGTCTTTCGACACATATACACCGTCTCCATAAGTACCCGCAAAGATAATCGTATCCTTCACAGTGAAACACATGATCGACTGGGTGGGGCTGATCGTGTTTACCTGTTCCCAGCTTGCACCGTCATCCTGCGATATAAACAAAAGCACGTTTGTTCCGTCGGATGCACCTGCCAGGAAAGTTTGATTGTAAACCCCGAGAGCAGTGGTATAGACATTCCACATCCCGTTGGTGGCCTCGGCCCAACTCAGGCCGCTATTCGTGGAACGATACAGACCCCATGTCGTGCTCGCCGCAATTACCTTGGTCCCGTTCGCTGCAAGCAGGTTGACATCCCAACCGTACGGACCGTTCATCCTCGTCCATTGGGAATCCGCCTCGGTCCACGATAGCGTGATTAATAGCGCTGAAAGCAGACTGAACGGTATAGTGAATCGTCGAGTAAGCACATTGTCCTCCTGATTTTCATAAGATGGTAAAGATGGAAGAAGGATACACGCAACCGTGCGTCCCCCTCTCCGGTCACACTGGGTTGTTGGTATGAGGAGCGAAAATCACGTGTCACAAATTCCCTATTTCGCGTAGGCATCGACTCGATACGCTCAATCTAATAAAAAAGACGGCGGAGTTCCAAGTAATATCTGTACCCCCTGTCTTCTTGTACCCCCACCCGGCCACGGCCGTCTCCTTTGACATGTGTCAAGCATTCATGTCTCTCCCAGATCCGGAACCGCGTCCCGTACCGCATGTGAACATTTGATTATGCGACGAACTATCTTATCCGCCGTGCCTGTTGATCTCCCACGGCTCTCCGCATTCCG
>JAJYOS010000276.1 GCA_021796055.1 Bacteroidota bacterium | reverse complement strand
AAAATACTTGGAGACCGGAATTGCGACGATCGCAAAACGCCCCTTTATCCTGAGAAAAGCACTCTATAAGGCGTTGAGAGATGAGAGACGAGCGATTGCTGCCGAACTCGGCATGCCCGTCTTCAGTATTTGCACGGAAGAAAGGCTTATCGAAATAGCAAACGATCACCCGGCAACGAAGGAAGAAATATCAGCGTACTTGCCGGGAGATGGGGCGAATACGGCTGTCATCCAGAGGAGGATGCTGCAGGTGTGCCTCGATTTCGAGTCTGAGACGAAAGTTGAATTGACTGCGGCGGACCGGAAGGCCTACGAACTTTTCCGCGAGAAACTCACCGCCGTCGAAATAGCGGCGGCTCTGTCCACGACAGCCCAGAGCGTAATCGAGACGCTTGAAAGGTTGAAGCAAAGCGGATTGGAAATGGATCTTCGAACCCTGGTCGATAAACGAACTTTCTCGCTCCTCAAGGCGGAACTTGAAAAGACAAAGGATTTAGTCGCCGTCCACAGTGCCGTTGGTGATTGCGAGCTTGCCGAGGTCGCGCTCGTGGCGAGACTTACCGGCGCTGCGTCCTGACGTAGCCGGGTTTCATCTCTGCAAGCCGCTGTTTGACTTCCGCGAAAAATTCTTCCCACCGTTCGGGCTTGCCGCTGTACCACGACATGGTCGAATCAAAGCCAGCCTTGTCGATTTTGAATGCCGCCATCAGAGAGTCGGCCTTCTGCCTCTGCAGGGCAGCGTCCTTCCCGTATTCCGCATCTATCATCTGAAGCTGGATATAGAAATCCACCAGCTTTGGTTCAGGAATCGGCGGTCTCTCCGAACAAGCGGGGATGAGCAGTGCGAGCAGCAGGAGTAGATTATTTTTTCTTCGGCGCATCGACGACCATCACGAATTCCGCTTTGAAGGGCGCGGCGGTAAAAGTCTTGTTTATCTCCGCCAGTGTCCCGCGGATCACTTTTTCATTCGGCATTGTCATATCGACGGCCACGACCGCCTTTCGGCGATTGCCGAAAGCGGCGAGGCAGTCTTCAATCAGAGGCTTGAACCTGTATGGCGCCTCCATGATGACACAGACACAGTCGAGAGAAGATAGCCTGTTCAGGGCCTTGACACGCTCTTCCCTTTTTCGCGGAAGGAAACCGGCATAATGGAACGAGTCGATCTCGAAATCGCAAACGACGAGAGCCGAGAGAAGAGATGATGCTCCCGGAACAGGAACGACTTTTACTCCCTTCCTCAGGGCGATGCCGACAAGTTTCGCGCCCGGATCGGCGAACACAGGCGTACCCGCGTCGGAAATTAACGCCGCATCGGCTCCATCTTTTATCCGCTCGACCGTGACTTCGGCATCACGCGCCTCGTTGTGTTCGTTAAGCGCCTCGAGCGGTTTATCGAACCCGTAGTATCTGAGCAGGCGGTTCCCCGTCTTGAACTCCTCGCAAATTATGAAATCCACCGCCTTGAGGACGTTGAGCGCCCGCAGCGTAATATCATCATAATTCCCGATGGGGGTGGAAACCAGGTAGAGTGTCGAGCTCAATGCGCCGGCCTGACGTTTCTCTCGTAATACTTCCTCAGCCCGATCAATATGGCCGTCGTCGGCACGGCAATCAGTAAACCGAGGAAACCCATGAAGTAGCCGAACACCAACAACGCCAGGATGAGGAGAACCGGATGCACGCCGATTTTAGAACCGATAATCCTCGGATACAGGATCGTAGTCTCGGTGAGGTTCATACCGAGGAAAGAGACTATAACCATAGCCACCTGGAAACCGGGACTGTCGCCGAACAGCGCTATCAATACGGCCACCGACATGCTTATGATGATGCCGAAGTAAGGAATCATATCAAGAAGACCGGATATCAGCCCTATTACGAGCGGATACTTAACTCCCCATATCGACATCAGGGATGAGATCACTATCGAGTTTATGAACGCCACGGTAAGTGCGCCTCGCAGATAGCTACCGAGGATCACATCGATTATGCCGTAAATGTCCGCAGCCCGCTGCCTGTAGCGACGGGGGAACAACATCTTGACCCGGTATTTGATCAGCTCGAAATCCTTCATCACGTAAAAGCTCAGGAACGGAACGAGAACAAGGTTCAGCATCTTCGTGAGTGCGGAAGCGGCCTGCGCCACAAAGCTCAGTATGCCGTTCGGTATGGCTCGCGTGACATCCTCGATGCGTCCGGATATTTCCCCGATGATAGCCTGCTGCAGGTTCTGGCTCTCCGGCGTGAATCCGAGAAATCCCCTGTTGATGAGGCTGTTGAGCGAGTTGCTGACCTCGCTCGTGAGAGTCGGGATCGAAGTCAGAAAATTCTGGAACTGTTGAAACACCATCGGGAGAACGACGATCGAGAGCGCAACCACCGCTCCGAGCAGCGTAAGAAGGATCACGATGATCGACAGCGGCCTCGGGACCTTCTTTTTTGCGAGCGTTTCCACGGCGGGAGAGAATATGAAGCTTATGATGAAAGCGATAACAAACGGCAGGACCGCTCCGGCCACCTCGACGAAAAACCACATGCCGAAGATAATCGTTGCAATAACGATGAGGTGACGGACAGCCGGCTCGTGTCTGAGCGGATAAGTTGCGATCAGAAACAACACGTATACAAGGATCGGGCTGAAAACTTCCCTGACGGTGTATCCAAGAACGATCATCAGGGCGAGTGTGACCGCCATAAGAAGCCATTCGCGCCGCCCTAAAAGTAATTCGGAGAGCGAGCTGACCTCGTGTTTTCTCCTTTGTTCCGGCTTTACCTCTTCCTCTTGCAGCGACATATTTCTTACTCTTTTAATTCAACCTGTTTTCAGTCTTCAGCCGACGGTTCCTTGAATTTTTAACAGATAATAACGCTGAAACGTTTGAAAACGAATGAATAATATCACTCTTTAGAATCTCAAACCTGTTCATGTCGAGCTTTCGCATAAGAGCCGCAGTTGAATCGATACTGTACACGGGTACCCTGGCAATGACACCCTCATGCGAAGCGGATCCCAGGCCGAACAACCTCCTGTACCCTGCAGCGAACGCCGCTTCGGCAGTGATCATGTTGTATCGTCCGAACGGGAAAGAAAATGCATCCACTTCGTTTCCGATCAGATCCTCTATGAATGTTTTTGAGTCCGCCAGTTCATTTTTCAACTCTTTTCGATCGAGTCTGGTCAGGTCTCTGTGCGTACAAGAATGGCTGCCGACTTCGAAACCGAGACGCGCCACTTCCCTGATCTGTTCCGCGGCCATATGCATGAAAGGCTTATAAGACAGCCTGATATCCCAGCTATTGTTCCTGCCCACGAAATCGCTTATCACAAACACCATCGCCTTCACCCCGAATGCGCTGAGTGTCGGGACAACGTTTCTGTAAAAGCATTCGTAACCGTCGTCGAAGGTAAGGCAGACACTCTTGCCGAAGCCGGGAGGTTCCAGGCCGACCGTAATTCTGTAGCCTTGCGCAAGAATCGTCGAGACCTGCTTCTCGAACGACTTCGGCCTTACGTTCGTGACACCCAGCTCGAACCTGTTATCAACTTTATGATAAGCGAGTACCGCAGTCATTTCCCGGTCGACCCGAACCCGCCTTCGCCGCGCGTTGTAGCGTCCAGCGAATCGGATTCTTCCCAGCCTACGCGTGCATATCTCGATATGACCATCTGCGCGATCCTGTCACCACGATTGACGACGAAAGGTTCGCTCCCGAGATTGAGCATGATGACTCTAAGCTCACCGCGGTAATCCGAGTCTATTGTCCCGGGCGAATTGGGCAGAGTCACCTTTTCCCTTAACGCGAGCCCGCTTCTCGGCCTGATCTGCGCTTCAAAGCCGGCGGGGAGTTCGATTTTAAGATTAGTGGGGACGAGACAGGTCGACATGGGATTTATCACGAGTGGCTCCTGCACAGCTGCGTACAAGTCCATACCTGCAGAGCCTTCGGTCATGTAGGAAGGGAGCGGAAGGTCGCTGAACTCATCGGAAATCCTGAAAATTCTCACCGAAACTTTATCCACGCCAGCTCCCTGAGATTTAGAAGTTGTCGAACAAAAATCCCGGCCTCGATGTTAACCAATCCTGCACTCACAATCGTATCGACGGCGCAACCTTGTCGTTGCTTCCAGGCGGAAGATTCAGGCGGCGCTTTTTGCCTGCCTCATAATCTCCTCTTCAAGCTCCTTCCTGAAACGCTGGATAGTGAACTTGACCGGCCACGCAGCGGCGTCGCCGAGGGCGCAGATCGTATTCCCCTCTATGTTGTTCGCAACACGGACCAGGAGATCCAGGTCCTCAGGCTTTCCCTCGCCGTCGCTCATCCGCTGCAAAATCTTCTTCATCCACCCGGTGCCCTCACGGCAGGGTGTGCACTGGCCGCATGATTCATGCCAATAAAACCTGGCTATCCGGAGAAGGACGTTCGTCAATTCGGTATCCTCGTCCATGACGATCACACCGCCCGTCCCGATCGCGCTTCCGACTACCTTCAGCGACTCAGCGTCCATCCGCACCCCTTCCAGCTGGTCTCCTCTAAGCGGAGGCATCGAGCTGCCGCCCGGGATAACCATCTTAATCTTCTTGTTTCCGGGAACGCCGCCGGCATAGTTGTAGATAATATCTGTCAACAAAGTGCCGGAAGGCAGTTCGAAAACCCCTGGCTTGTTTACGTGTCCGCTGACTCCGAAGAGCAGGGTGCCCGGGTGCTTCTGGGCTCCGATCTTCGCGAACCACTCCGCGCCGTTCCAAATTATCGCCGGCACGTTCGCTATGGTCTCGACGTTGTTGATCGTCGTCGGATTTCCCCAGAGTCCGTTCTGTGCCGGGAAGGGCGGTTTAACTCTCGGGTACCCGCGCTTCCCTTCTATCGACTCCATCAGTCCGGATTCTTCGCCGCATATATAGGCTCCTGCGCCGCGGTGGACATAGACGTTCACCGAATAATTCGAGCCGAGTATGTTCTCGCCGACAAAGCCGTGCGCGTACGCTTCCGCGATGGCAGTCTCGAGAATCCTGAACCATTTATAATATTCGCCGCGGATATAGATGTACGCGGTCTTGACTCCCATCGCGTATGAGGCGATCAGGATTCCTTCGATAAGCTGGTGCGGGTTGAATTCCAGGATTTGTCTGTCCTTGAACGATCCCGGTTCGCTCTCGTCGGCGTTCACCGCGAGATATTTCGGCTTCTCGTTTCCCTTCGGCATGAACGTCCATTTCAGACCGGTCGGAAACGCAGCGCCGCCGCGGCCGCGGAGGCCCGACCTCTTCACTTCATCCGTTACGGCTTCTGGCTGCATGCCGACGGCTTTCTTCAACGCTCCATAGCCGCCGTTGCTTTCATAAACGTCTATTTGTGCGAGGTTGGGAATTCCTGGGAGGACGATCTTCGGGAAGGCGGGATCGCCGTTCTGCGCGTAAAGATGTGTGGTCGAGTCGGACATTATCGTTGAGCCTGTTTCCTGAATTCTTCTATTAAGTTATCGAGCTTCTCTCTCGAAAGATCCTCATAGTAATCGTTGTTCACCTGCATCATCGGAGCCGTTCCGCATGACCCGAGGCATTCGACTTCGCTCAGCGTGAAGAGCCTGTCGGAAGTCGTCCCCCCGACGTTGATACCCAGTCTATGCTCGAGATGTTCAATGAGGTTGTCCGAGCCGCGAAGCATGCAGGAGACGTTCGCGCAAACCTGGATGTGGTACTTGCCGACGGGCTGCCGGTTATACATTGTATAGAACGTCACGACACCGAGCACATGATTGTACGGCAGGTCCAGAAGCCCGGCGACGTAGTGCATCACCTCTTCGGAGATCCATCCGAACTGCTCCTGCGCGATCCATAACACAGGAAGGAGAGCCGCCATCGGCTTCGGGTATCGTTTCTTGATTTCCTCAACTCTGCGAAGATTTTCTTCTGTAAACACTTTAGTTGATTCTCAATTCTTAATTTTAAATTTTGAATTCTTATTTGTCCGCTTCGCCCATAATCGGGTCGATACTTCCGATGATGGCGACGACGTCCGAAATCATCTGGCCCTTGAGCAGAGTCGGCAGAGCCTGCAAATTGCAGAATGAGGGTGAACGGATCTTCATCCTCCACGGATGGCCGCTTCCGTCGCTTATTATATAGAACCCGAGCTCGCCCTTTGAACCTTCGGTTGCGACATAAGATTCTCCGACGTCGGGATGGACTCCGTCGTTTACAATCACGAAGTCGTGGATCAGCTCCTCCATTTTGCCGTAAACGCGCTCCTTCTTCGGCAGCACTTTCTTCGGCAAGTCGGACTTGATCGGGCCCTGCGGCATCTTTTCCAGGGTCTGCCGTACGATCTTGACGCTCTCGAGCATTTCCCGCATCCTGACCATATAGCGTGCGAAACAATCGCCGCCCTTTTCCGTGATCACGTCGAAAGATAGCTGGTCGTACACGAGATACGGCGAGAAAGTTCGGATATCGTGTTCGACGCCGGATGCGCGAAGGTTAGCGCCGCTGAAACTGAGGCGGACAGCCGTTTCGGCATCAATGGTTCCGACACCCACTACCCGGTCAAGAAAGATCCGGTTCTTATTGAGCATTCTGATGATTTCGCTGTAGTGTTTCGGGAAGTCATCGATAAATTTTGTAATTGCCCGCTTCGTCTCGTCGGTCATGTCCTGCGCGACGCCGCCGATCCTCGTGTAGCTGGTTGTGAAACGGACGCCCGTCAGCAGATCGAATACGTCGTAGAGCTTTTCCCGTTCCCTGAAAGCCCAGAGAAACACGGTCATAGCTCCGACATCCATCGCCATGGCCCCTATGGCCATCAGGTGGGACGAAATTCTGGCAAGCTCGGCACCAACGACTCTTATGTACTGTGCACGCGGAGGAGCTTCTACGCCGGCGATCTTCTCGACGGCAAGCGCATAGGCCACATTATTGGCGATCGGCGAAATATAATCGAGTCTGTCGGTGTGCGGAATAAATTCCATGTACGTCGAAGCCTCCGCGATCTTCTCGTAACCCCTGTGGAGGTATCCAAGCTCCGGAATGCAATCGACGACGGTTTCTCCGTCCAGCTTGATGAGAAGCCTCAGCACTCCATGCGTCGCGGGGTGTTGCGGGCCCATATTGAGAACCATGTAGTTCTCAAGAGGATCTTCAAACGTCACGTTAGTGTCTTTATCTTCGAGTGCCTGTACGATCCCGGCAACACTTTCTTTGTTCTGAGTGGAATTAGCCATTAAAGAATTCTCAATCCTAAATACTCAATTCTGAAATCAGTGCGGACACTCATTTCCCGGGGAGAGGAATGGAACCCGGAATGCCCATCAGGGGAAAATCTTTTCTAAGCGGATGATATTCGTACTCCTCCGGCATATACATCCTCCGCAAATCGGGATGTCCTTCGAAGGTAATGCCGAACATATCGAAAGTCTCTCTCTCGAACCAGTTCGCCGCCGGGTAGACCGCGGTTACGCTCGGACAAACGGGATTATCCCCGTCGACCTTGACCTTCAGCCGCAGGCGTGCCTTGTTCTTCAACGAGATCATGTTATAAATAACGAGGAATCTCTCTTCGACCGGTACCGTCGCCGGACGCGAATCGTGCTCGATCGCGAGGTAAGCTTTCCTGGACGATGCGTCTTCAAAGTTCAACATGTCCGCGCCGCAGACGTCCGAAAGGAAATCAAACCGGAGTTCCGAATCTTCCTTCAGAAGTCTGCAGACCTCGACAATGCTTTCCCTCTTGACCTCAACAGTCAGTTGATCCTTGAATTCAGATACAGCGATCACGCTCTCTCCGAAGGCGTCCCGGAGTTTTACTTCGATTTTTTCTCTCATCTGGTTTTATTCCACTACTACTTTTTCGGCATCAA
>JAJYOS010000002.1 GCA_021796055.1 Bacteroidota bacterium | reverse complement strand
GCCGGGACGATAAAGAGCGTTCATCGCTATGATGTCGTCGATGGACGTCGGCTTCAGCTTCTTTAGGTACTCCTGCATCTTCGAACTTTCAAACTGGAACACTGCAACTGTCTGACCGTTCGCGAATAGGTCGTAAACTTTCGGATCATCATATGGAATCTGATTCAGATCGATATCTCTTCCGTGATTCTCCTTCACAAGCCGAAGAGTATCTTCGAGCACGGTCAGAGTCCTCAGTCCGAGAAAATCCATCTTCAGAAGGCCGATATCTTCGAGACTCTTGTACTCGTATTGAGTAATCACCTCCGTCGAGGGAGTCTTGTAGAGCGGGACGTAGTCCGTTATTATCGCCGGAGCGATCACGACGCCCGCAGCATGCATACCGACATTACGATTCGTCCCTTCAAGCACAAGCGAGTATTCGATGAGCTGTTTTATCTTCGGGTCATTGCTCTCCTTCACCCAACGCAGCTCCGGTATCGTGTCGATAGCTTCCTGCAGAGGAGTGACCCTTCCGAGAATTACGGGAATCTGTTTGGTGATCGAGTCTATCGTCGACAGCGGGATGCCGAGGACTCTTCCGACATCTTTAAGTACTGCTCGCGAGGAGAGAGTACCGAACGTGACTATCTGGCATACCGAGCCCTCACCGTATTTCGACTTCACATAATCTATGACCTTGTCGCGTTTGTTATCGGCAAAGTCTACGTCTATATCAGGCATCGACACACGTTCAGGGTTCAAGAACCTTTCGAACAACAGCCCATACTTCAGCGGATCGACGTCGGTGATCCCAAGCGAGTACGAAACGATGCTTCCTGCCGCGCTTCCCCTTCCCGGTCCGACGCGAACCCCCATTCGTTTCGCGGTGTTTATGAAATCCTGGACGACTAGAAAATAACCGGCAAATCCCATTTTCTTGATCGTCTTAATTTCATGTTCGAAACGCTTCTCGATTTCCGGCTCAAGGTCAGGATATCTCTTCTCTAGTCCTTCACGCGCGAGTTTCTCGAAATACTCTTCCGGTCCGGCGACTCCGGCATCTTCCGGAATCGGGAATCTAGGCATGAGGTCCTGCTTCATTTCCATCTTGAGGTCGCACTTATCCGCGACCTCGAGGGTGTTGTCCATAGCCTCTGGACCGAAATCATAAGCCGCGAATGCCTTCTCCATCTCTTCGGGGCTCTTGAAGTAAAACTCAGGGACCTTGTAACGAAGCTCAGTCGGATCGACGGCGCCGTTGCTTGACTGTGAGATGTTCAGGAGGATGTTATGAGGAACGGCGTGCTCGCGCCTTATGTAGTGTCCGTCGTTCACCGCCACGAGTTTGGCTCCGATTTCTTTCGCGATCCTCGGCATATTGGCCAGTACGCGTTTCTCTTCCTCCAAACCGTGGTTGTGTACTTCGAGGTAGTAATCTTCGCCGAAAAGGTCCTTGTACATGCGTGCGGCATTGCGAGCGCCATCAAGGTCTCCGTTTACTATCGACTCGGAGACCGGACCGCTGAGGCATCCGCTCAGTACTATGAGTCCGTCGTGATATTCTTTCAGCAGCTCGAAATCAATTCTAGGCTTATAGTAATATCCTTCAAGATGGGAGAGCGAGACCAGCTTGATGAGATTCTTGTAGCCTGCCAAGTTCTTTACGAGAACCGTCAGGTGATTGTAACCGTTCTTTTCAGTTCTCTTTCCTTTGGCGACGTACATTTCGCAGCCGACGATCGGCTTGATGCCGGCTTTCTTCGCGTGTTTATAAAGCTCGATGGCGCCGAACACAACGCCGTGGTCGGTAAGCGCCAGAGCAGGCATCTTGAACTCAACAGCGCGCCCTATCATGTCGTCTATTTGGCTCGCGCCGTCAAGGAGACTATAATGAGAATGGTTATGTAGATGAACAAACTGTGGCATTTTTAAAACATCGATACCGGGTAAAGGTCAAATTGAGTTATTGTGTAATTGTCGAACAAAGTTCTGTAATGAAGCTGAACGTGATCGAGCGGGCTATAAATATCTATCGTGTGCCAGCCCGGTGCAACCGTCGTCCACGGAGGCGTCAGAACCATATCGCTTCCGTCAAATTTAATGGCCGGCTGATAATTGCAGCCATAACAATTCAAAGAGATCACAGGATAGAACGGATACTGCACACTCTTCTCCTGATACGAATTGAAAAAAGTTCTCCCATTTATATCAAGGTAATTGTGCGCTACAACAAACGAAATAGAGTCCGCTCCAGTCAAGTACACCGGGACATTTCGAACCCATGTCTCAGCGCCGACTATGTCGAAGTAATACCAACCGGCATGTACTCCTTCCGCGATAAGATCCTCGTCGCCCGGCTTAAGGGGAACAGTGTTGGAGCCGTTCAAACGAAATTGCGCAGACATGTTGCTGCTTATCGACAAAATCTCTTTTGTAGTATCGGAGGAGCTGAGACTGTAATCCAACGGGACTCCCGTAATATGAACGCTAGCCGTCGGCACGAACAGCGCGCACGACGATATTACGAACGCTAGAAGAAGATACGCAGCTCTCAAATCCACCTCCAAAATCCGGACAGTCCACCCCGGTACGTCAAGGGTCTATTGGGCGTTCAGCGCAAGGAGTTTCGGTTCGGTCATTTCTTCGATAGCATATCGAATACCTTCGCGGCCGAATCCCGAGTCCTTAATGCCTCCATAAGGCATGTTGTCGATCCTGAAAGTAGGAAAGTCATTTATTATCACACCACCAACTTGAACTTCGTCAAACGCCCTGAAAATTTTTCGCGCGTCGTTTGTGAAGATGCCCGCCTGTAATCCGAACCGGGTGTCGTTCACTTTCGTAATTGCCTCATCAAATTCGGAATAAGATTCGAGAATTGCCACAGGCGCGAACGCTTCTTCGCAATAAAGTTCTGCGTCCGCCGGAACCATTTCCAACACGGTCGGCTCGATGAGATTCCCTTCCCTCTTCCCTCCGGCCACAACGACCGCGCCGCGCTCTCTGGCCCGTGTTATCCAGCTGAAAGCGCGGTCAGCTTCCTTAGCGTTTATCATTGGGCCCACAACCGTATCCGGTTGCATCGGATCGCCGACCTTAACATTCTTGGTTTCCAAAGAAAAGAGATCGCGGAACCTTTCGTATACGTCCTTCTGCACGTAGATGCGTTGAACCGAGATGCAGATTTGCCCGGCGTTCGCAAACGCTCCGGCCGCGAGTCGCTTCGCGACCACATCGAGCTTCGCGTCACGTTCCACGATGACCGCTGCGTTGCCTCCGAGTTCGAGAATTACTTTTTTCTTGGGGGCCTTCGATTTCAGATACCAGCCCACCCGCGGGCTGCCGGTGAAACTCAAAATCTTCACTCGCGGATCCACGACAAGTTTTTCCGCGAATTCATTTGAGCAAGCGACAACATTCACCGCGCCAGCCGGAGCGCCAGACTCCCTGATAATTTCCGCCAATAGGGCCGAAGTCAGCGGAGTCTGCGGAGGCGATTTGTGGACCACGGTGTTTCCCGCGGCGAGCGCGGGACCAATCTTGTGCGCAACAAGATTGAGCGGGAAATTGAAGGGGGTTATGCTCGCGACGGCCCCGACCGGATATCTCCTGACGACGCCCCACCTTCCCTCAGTTCCGTCGGCTAAATCGAGTGGGATCACTTCGCCGGGAATCCGTTTGGCCTCTTCGGCGGAGATTGAGAATGTCATGACAGCCCTGTCGACTTCTCCAAGCGTGAGCTGAATAGGCTTGCCCGATTCGAGCGTCATCGTCCGGGCGATTTCTTCTCTTCGCTCGCGGATCTGCGACCCTATGCTCTCGATGATGGCGGCGCGCTTGTAGGACGGAAGCTTCCTTGTAACATGGAAGGCTTTGTCCGCCGAATCGACCGCTCGCTCTAGCTCCGGCTCGCCCGCCAGACAGACTTCTCCGACAACTTTTCCGTCATACGGACTCGTTACCGTCGCTACTTCTTTGGTCTCAACCCATTCACCGTCGATGAATAACATGTGTTTCATCAAGCCACTCCAACCTCAAATCAAAAAACTGCACAACCGACATAACCTGCGTGCCGCGTCGGGAACGCGTCGGGAACGCGGCGGGACCTTGGCGTTAACTCGCTAGAAACTTCTTTATCTCTTCGATCACATCCGCGGCTGGGACCACCTTCCGTTCGCCGGTGCTCCTGAATTTCAGTTCTATGTTGCCCTGTTTGAGGTTTCTTTCGCCGACAATCACCTGGACTGGCATCCCGAGAAGATCTGCATCTTTAAACTTGAACCCCGGGCTGACTCCCTGCCTGTCGTCATAGAGGACGT
Source organism: Bacteroidota bacterium (assembly GCA_021796055.1). Next base: position 24,987 of record JAJYOS010000002.1, on the reverse strand, counting down.
CTATCCCCGCATCCTTGAGCTCGTTGAACACCCTCTCGGCGGCGGCAACAACTTCCTTGTTATCCATGTTGACTGAAGCAAGATGGACATCAAACGGAGCAATCGATTTTCCCCACTTGATTCCGTTCGCATCGTTGTTCTGCTCAATGTGGCACGCGATAATACGCTCCACTCCAATTCCGTAGCTTCCCATGACTATCGGCTTCTCCGCGCCCGCTTCGTCCAGGTAGTTCGCGTGGAGGGCAGCCGAGTACTTCGTTCCAAGCTTGAAGATGTGCCCGATCTCTATCGCGTTTACAATGCGGAGCTTGTGCCCGCAATTCGGACACCCCTCGCCCGGCTCGACGGTGCGGAGATCATAGTAACCGTCTATCTTAACGTCGCGCTTGAAGTCGATATGCGCCAGATGATAATCGTCTTTGTTCGCACCACTGACGAGCTCGTTGGCGTCCTCGAGCCGCTTATCGGCGATGATTCTAAAATTCTTTAGCCCGACCGGACCGATTGAGCCCGCGTTAGCCCCTGTAAGTTTCACCAGATCCTCAGGCTGCATCGCGTATGCCGTCTTGCCGAGCGCCGTTGCGAGCTTCGACTCGTTCAGCTGGTCGTTTCCCGACATGAGGACAAGTACCGCCTCGCCGTCGGCGCTGTAAACCAGTGACTTCGCCAACCGCTCAGTCGACATCTTGAGAAATTCCGCCACCTGATCGATCGTCTTTATGTTAGGAGTGTGAATCTCCTCGACGGGCCTAGAATCGCCGACTCGGCCGACAGGCTCCTTCTTGCTCGATGCGACTTCAAGGTTAGCGGCGTAGTCGCAGTTGTCGCAGACGGCGCAGGTGTCCTCGCCATCGGTAGACTCGACCATGAATTCCTGAGAGCCCGTTCCTCCCATCGCGCCGCTGTACGCGCCAACGATGAAGAACTTCAACCCGCTCCTAGAATAGATTTTCTTGTAGGCTTCCCTGTGGAGGCCGTAGCTCTTGTCGAGCTCCTCGAAGCTCCTATCGAATGTATAAGAGTCTTTCATGAAAAACTGTCTTCCGCGGATGACGCCGGAGCGCGGGCGCGGCTCGTTGCGGAATTTCGTCTGTATCTGGTACCAGATCTGCGGGAGGTCGCGGTATGACTTTATGTTATCTTTCGCGATCGTCGTGAAAATTTCCTCGTGTGTCGGCGCGAGGACGAGCGGTCTGTTCTTCACGTGGAAGAGCGTATCTCCGAAAGCCTCTACGCGTCCAGTCTCCTCCCAGATTTCAATCGGGTTAAGCGCGGGGAGTTGAAATTCCTGGGCGCCGATCGCGTCCATCTCTTCGCGGATAATCTCCATGACCTTCTTCATGACGCGCCAACCCATCGGGAGCCATGAATATATGCCTGCGGCCAGCGGACGAATGAGACCGGCCCTGACCATCAGTCTGTGGCTGGCCATCGTCGCGTCGGCAGGATTTTCTTTCAATGTCGGAAGGAAATAGGTACTGAGTCTCATTGTGAATTTCGGATCTCGGATTTCGTATTTCGGATTTAAGGACTAAAGCTTTGTATTTACAAGGCAACGATTGAAATAGCGCGTCAAGATTTCGGAACCCAAACCTGTAAACCCGCAATTCGAAATCCGAAATCCCTCGTGCCCCCGGCGTGACTCGAACACGCGACACAGAGTTTAGGAAACTCTTGCTCTATCCAACTGAGCTACGGGGGCGAATTACCATGTATAATTTATTCGGTTGGGCGAAGATTTACAATGATGGGAATGTTGGAATGGTGGAATAATGGATTGTTAGATTAATGGGGTTTTGGAAGGGATTGGTGGATTTATGGATCGAGGGCACACTGAATATTCCGAGCAGTCTTCCAGCCGATGTCGCCAATTAATTAATTGCAGATTGTAGGAAGGCGAAATTCCCCGAGCCGTCAACTCACAGGTCCACAGGCTTCTCTTCTCCTCGCCCCGCAGTCACCCCTTGTCCGCGTCTCCGGTCACCTTCTCCCCCTACACCTACCTTGTTTCTTGAGACATGCGCGGGTAAATTGTGCGGACATAAATTCCAATAAGTCAGGCGGGCTAACCATGAACTTTAGGAAGTTAAACATTTACATCGCCGCGGCGATATTTGTCGTGACGTTGATTATGTATGCTGCAACCACACAATCGTCGGTTGCTTTCTGGGACTGCGGGGAGTTCGCGGCGACGGCGTACTCTATGGAAGTACCTCATCCCCCGGGCGCGCCGCTCTTCACGTTGATCGGACGCGTGGCGATGATGACTCCATTCGTCAGCGATCCTGGTTTCAGAATAAATCTGATTTCAGCGCTCGCGAGCGCGCTTACCATCATGTTCCTTTATTTGACGGGGGTGAGAGTAATTTCCCGGTGGAAGAATTTCCCTTCGAACACGATGGGCGCGATCGTAGTATTCGGCGCTTCGGCAATCGGCGCGCTCCTCTTTTCTGTTACGGACACATTCTGGTTCAACGCGGTTGAATCGGAAGTCTACGCGCTAAGCATGTTCATCGTGTCGTGCGTCATCTGGCTCGGCCTGGTCTGGTATGAAAAGGCCGACGAGCCCGGCAACGAGAAATACCTTCTCCTGATTGCTTATATGATGGGACTCTCCATCGGCATACATCAACTGAGCTTGCTCGCTTATTTTACGGTTGCTCTGTTTGTATACTTCAGGTATAACGAATTTAATCTCAAACGATTCATCTACTTCGGCGCCATAACCGTCCTTTCGTTCGGCATCATATACCCGGTTATAGTTGAGTGGCTGCCGGGAATACTGGACGGCGATGTCGAAATTGGTCCGTTGCATATTACGGAAAGCTTTTTGCTGCAGATCCTTCCTGTTGTGGTAGTGCTCGCGGCAATCTATGGCATATACAGATCGGAGAAAGAGCACAGAAAGATTCTCAATGTATCACTTCTCGCCGTATTGTTCGTCATCCTCGGGTATTCCACCTACACGCTGATCATAGTACGCGCGAACGCCCACCCGCCCATAAACGAAAACAATCCGGACACGCTTGAAAGGCTCGTCAGCTATCTGAACCGCGAGCAATACGGCGTGCAGCCGTCCATATTCAACAGACGCTGGGATACCAACGATCCGTCTCACATGCAAAATTACCAGAACTATTCCTCTGACTGGGATTTCTTCGCGAAGTATCAGTTCGATCACATGTTCCTTCGCTATGTTGGCTGGAATTTCATTGGGCGGTCGGGAGACATTCAGGATGCGCCCGTGGCATTCGTGAATTCGCCTCAGGGATGGTTCGACGGGACGCGCGGTTACCCCGCCAGGTATTTTGCGATTCCGCTTTTCATAGCGCTTTTCGGCTTGTGGTACCATTTTAGAAAAGATTGGAAATTCGGACTCGCATTCCTAACGCTATTCATAGTCATGGGCCCCGCGCTCGCACTCTATTTCAACATGGCCCAATCGCAGCCCAGGGAGCGTGATTATTTCTTTGTAGGCGCTTTCTTTGTCATGGCGCTCTGGATATCTATCGGCGTTTCGGGCATCCTTGAAATGATCGCTGATTATCTCAAAGACAGGAAGACAAAACTCTACGCCACCGCGGCCCTCTCGCTCATCTTCTTCCTGATTCTCCCTTTCAACATGTTCGCGGAGAACCGTTTCAGTCACGACAGGAACGGCAACTATGTTCCGTTCGATTATTCATATAACATTCTCCAGTCCTGCAAAAAGAACGCGATCCTCTTTACGAACGGCGACAACGATACGTTTCCTCTCTGGTACTTGCAGGAAGTAATGGGTGTAAGGACCGATATCAGAATAGTAAATCTCAGCCTCCTGAACACCGACTGGTATATACTGCAATTGAAAAACGAAACTCCGCATGGGGCAATGAAAGTACCCATAAGCATAAGCGACGGAACCATAAGAAGCATGGCGCCCGTTCAATGGAGCCCGACAACGGTGCGCGTGCCCGTTCCGAAGGAAGTGTACGCCCAATTCGGCGTCACCGATACGTCGATCACCAACAAGGGTGCGATACAGTTCGTAATGAACCCGACAATCGGCGGAGAAAACGTGGGCGGTGTCCGCGTTCAGGACCTTATAGTAAAGGACATCGTCGAAACCAGCAAATGGCAAAGGCCACTCTATTTCTCTGTCACCGTTGCCAACAGCAATTTCATCGGGCTGGACAGGTACCTGCAGATGCAGGGGATGGCCTTGCAGGTAATGCCGTTCGAAATGCGATCTCCTGACGGGCAGTACCCGATTAACGCGCCTATAATGCGCCAATGTCTCTTCGATACTCCTTCAAAAGTATATATCGAGCCGCACTACGGGTTCAGGTTCACGAACCTGACAAATCCGAACGTGTATTACGACGACAACGCGCGCAGGCTGAGCCTCAACTACCGCAACCCGTTTATGCGCCTGGCTGTTTACGATCTCCAGCGCGGAGACAGCGCTGGTACAGTGGCAACGCTCAACCAGATGGAAGCGAAGATTCCAATAGAAGTTCTCCCAATAGATTACCGGATCCTTTCCGATGTCGCGAGGATTTATCTGGTCGCAGGCGACAGGAAACAATATGAGAGGTACTCGGCCATCGTGGAACGCGATGCCCTGGCAGCGATAGAAAGGAACCCGATGGATGTCAGTTCAGCTTACAACCCGTACCGGATCCTCCTCGACATGTACGACATGCGACAGGATTATGGTAAGGAGATCGCCCTCTTGTCGAAACTGCAGTCGATTTTCCCTAACGAGAAGGGCATCGGCTCGAGGATAAAACAGCTTCAGGCTCTGATGGCGGGAAGCGGCAAAGCGGAGGTTGACTCTCTCGGCAAATAGCCGCAAATTTGTTGGTCGAAAATGTTCCGGGGACTTGATTCCTCAGAGTTTTCGGCGCTTGTTCACCGGAACACCTAACCAACAGAGAGTATCTAATGAAGATAGATGATGCCGCAACGGCACCCGTTCAAAAAGAGTCCACAAAATCTCATTGGGAAAATTTCTGGGAAAATAAAAAGGAAGTACGCGAGGTTTACTCCAACAACAACCGCGTACTCCGCAATCTACTGAAGGTCACCGATCTCAGAGGCAAGAATGTGCTGGAAGTCGGCGCCGGGACGGGCCGGGATAGCTTCAAGTTGACCGACCACGGAGCGAACGTGTTCATGCTCGACTATGCCGCCGGCTCGCTCAAGATTATCAAGGAGATCGCGGTCGAGGAGAAGGTCGACGTGAATATGATCGGCGGTGACGCTTTTCGTCTCCCATTCGATGACGGCAGTTTCGACGTCGTATTTCACCAGGGGCTTCTCGAACACTTCCGCGAAAACGACGCTCTGCGTCTTCTTAAGGAAAACGTCCGAGTCCTGAAGAAGGGCGGACTTCTGCTGGTAGACGTCCCGCAGCGGTACCATGTTTACACGGCGATGAAGCACACCCTGATCTCGATCGACAAGTGGTTCGCGGGGTGGGAAAGGGAATTTTCCGTCGGCGAGCTTTCGGATATTCTGAAAGGCCTCCAACTCGAACCCATATACAGATACGGAGAATGGATGTACCCAAGCCTCGCTTACAGGGTCATGAGAGAGGGGTTAATGAAACTCGGCTTGAAACTGCCCCTTTATCCGAAAGTCTCGAACTTCACGTCAAATTTCCGCGGCAAGCTGCGGGCCCGTTTTTCGACCAGCCTTGCGCTTCATACAGGTATCTCGATCGGGGTCATCGCGAGAAAATGATCGAAGGTTCCGCTTGTTGATTTTTGTCAGGGGCGTTTCAACGTTATGAGAATCCTTGTCATCAATTGGCAGGACATCAAGAATCCACTTGGTGGAGGCGCTGAAGTGCACATGCACGAGATATTCTCCAGACTCGCCTCGAAGGGACACGAAGTTGATATGATCGTGTCTCAATTCCCCGGTTCGCCGAACGAGGAGGTAATCGACGGCATTAACGTGCACAGACGAGGAGGAAGAAATCTCTTCAACTTTTACGTCAGGGGAATGTACAGACGGCTTCGAGCATCAAAGGAATTCGACGTCGTCGTCGATGATATAAACAAGATACCTTTCTTCACCCCGTCTTTCGTCAAGGAGCCGCTCGCGGCAATAGTGCATCATTTCTTCGGGGGAACGATTTTCAAAGAGACCAATCCTCTCTTTGCTGGTTATGTCTACCTGACGGAAAGCATGGTACCTTCGATTTACTCCCGAATTCCCTTCGTGGCTGTTTCAGAGAGCACCAGGAAAGAACTCCTCCGCAAAGGCATAAAAGGATCCATGATCGAGGTCGTCTCTAACGCCGTCGATTCTTCCCTTTACCGCCTCTCCCCCGTTCCACCTGATAAACAGACTATCGGATATCTGGGAAGGATCAAGAAGTACAAGAGCGTGGATCATCTGATTAAGGCCTTCGCTATGGTGGCAGGGAAATTCCCCGGCGCGGAACTGCTTATAGTCGGAGACGGAGACAATATCGACGGCCTCAAAGAGCTGGCCCGCAAACTGCGCGTCGAGTCTCGCGTGAAATTCACAGGCAAGGTTTCGGACGAGGAAAAAGTCAGGCTGCTACAGAGAATGACTTTCCTTGTAAATCCATCCGCGAAAGAAGGATGGGGATTGACAGTCATCGAAGCCAACGCGTGCGGCAGACCGGTCATCGCTGCCGATGTTCCCGGACTGAGAGACAGCGTCCTTGACAACAAGACGGGGTTACTGTACGAGTACGGAAACATAGAGGCGCTGGCGAACAAGATAGAGTCCTTTCTTTCAAGCGAACGTTCCACGCGAGAGTTCGGCGAGGTAGCAACCCAATGGGCATCCCGGTTCACCTGGGATAACTCCGCGGACAAGATGGAAAGCTTTCTTGAAAAGGTGGCGGCCAAACAATTCTCTAGCAAGGTTCAGTCAATATAGTTTCATTCGGCCCGATCGGGGACGGCAATTCACGGGAAAAAGTTGGGGAGGACTTGGCTTAACGTTGACTATGAGGCTTGAGTATTTGAAATTTATCCATGAATAAAAGCCGGCCGATACAACGGAAGCTCTTCTACTCAATTTTCCTGAACGGCTTGATAGCGGTGACCGAATTGGTGGGAGGCGTCTTCTCAAACAGCTTCGCGCTGATCTCCGATGCTTTGCATAATTTCAGTGACTTCATCGCCCTGATCGCAAGCTTCATCGCGTCGAAGATGATGTACTGGCAGAACAACGAAAAGAAATCGTACGGCTATTCCAGGGTCGAGATTCTTGCCGCGTTTTTGAACGCGATAGTGCTGGTCCTGATCGGCGCTTACATCATATACGAAGCACTGGCGAGACTATATTCACCGCAGGTTATCGAAGCAAGGCTCATGGTTATCATTGCGGCAATCGGCTTCTTGGCCAACCTGATATCCGTTCTGCTCCTCCGCCCTCACAAAGACGAGAATCTCAACGCCAGGAGCGCGTTCCTTCATCTGGCCACCGACGCTCTGGAGTCCGCCGCGGTTATCGTAACGGCGATCCTTATTTCGATCTTCAAGGTTCATTACCTCGACGCGATTGTCTCAATCGCAATTGGGCTGCTGGTAATCAAGAGCTCATGGGATATACTGCTCGAATCCGCCAACATACTCACCGAGGGATCGCCTAAAGGGATCGACTTGAACGACGTGGCCGATTTCATCCGAGGGTTCCCGGAAGTGAAAGGAATTCATCACCTTCACATATGGAGCCTTTCCACCAACTTCAGAGCTCTCTCCGCGCATATTGTCGTGGAAGACACGCACATCAGTCGCACGATCGATCTTACCAACAAACTCGACAGCCAGCTGTACGACCGTTTCGGCATTAATCATCCTACGTTCCAGCTCGAAGCGAATCCATGCGAAGACACCCTCATATCACAATACCACGATCGCGAGCCACATGGAACCGACAAGAGATGATAGATGAACCGCATGCAGTAGCGTCCGATCTAAGGAAGCGGGTTTCGGGGGAAATCCTTTTCGACGACATTTCCAGATCACTCTTCAGCACAGCGGCGTGCATGTACCAGGTGAGGCCGATGGGCATCGTCGTACCTCGCTGCGTCGAGGACGTCGTGGAAACGTTGCGATACTGCAACGAACGCGGGATTCCGATAACGGGGCGCGGAGCCGGGACAAGCCTGGCAGGCCAATCGATTGGGAGCGGAATCATAATCGTCTTCAACAAGTATTTCCGCGACATAATCGAAATCGACCAAGATACGCGGACTGCTCGTGTTCAGCCGGGAGTAGTCCTTAGCGATCTAAACCGGTCGCTGGCAGGGCACAAACTTATGTTCGGCCCGGATCCATCGAGCGGCAAGCAATGCGTCATCGGAGGCATGATCGGAACTAACGCCGCCGGCGCGCACACCGTCAAGTACGGCGCGACGAAGGACAACGTCGTCAGCTTGAGAGTCGTGACCGCCGATGGCGACATTATCGAAACGACACAGGCTGCAACCGACAGGTTTACTAAACAGCTTTCACCCCTCCTCTGGCCTTACCGCGATATAATTCTCAGCAAGTGGCCACGCTCGCCTAAGAACTCCTCGGGGTACAACCTTCGTGACGCGATTGGAGGGGCCGGCGTCGACCTCACCAAGCTTCTCTGCGGAAGCGAGGGGACGCTTGCTATGACGGTTGAGGCCACCCTGAAGCTGCTCCCCGCTCCTGTCGAGAGGAGAAACCTCATCGCGTACTTCCCCTCCTACGAAGCGTGCGCCGTCGCCGCAAGCGAGTCGTTGCAGTTCAATCCCGCGGCTGTGGAGATGATCGACAAAACTTTCGCTTCCGCCGCAATGGGGCTCGACCCGCTTATAGACCAAATACTCGGCGAAGATTTCGTATCCATAATCATATATGAGTTTGAAGAAGAAGAGAAAGGACTTGGCGACGACAAGGTAGTAAAACTCGCCGCGCACCTCAAAACCTTAGGCCTGCCGAGCAAAGTGATACATCCAAGGGACACAACGGAAGCCGCGAAACTTTGGCGAGTCAGGAAAGAAGCGTCGGCGATTTTCTATAAGATCGAAAAACCGGGCAAGAAGACCTCCTTCGTCGAAGATGTGGCAGTCCCGGTTGACAGATTGTCCGATTACCTCGCGATGGCGCAGAATATATTCAATAAACACGACGTGAAGTACGCGCTCTATGGCCATGCCGGAAGCGGTAATACGCACGCGATCGTCCTGCTGGATCTCAAGGATAAGCGTCATCTCGCAAAGATCGACCCGATCGCGCGGGAGATCTATGAACTGTCGACGTCGCTGGGTGGCACGCTTAGCGGCGAGCACGGCGACGGCTTCCTGAGGACGCCTTTCCTGTCAAATTTATACGGCGATGAAATCTATTCCCTCTTCGGGAAGGTAAAGAATATTTTCGACCCAAACGGAATAATGAACCCAGGCAAGGTGGTCGGCGAGCAGGGCGCTTCCGTCGTCCACGATCTGAGGTTCGGCGAGAGCTACCATAGGATTCAAACCGGAACTGCGCTCGACGAAGAGTCGACAGCCCACGAAATAGAAAAGTGCCACGGCTGCGGGACATGCCTTAGCTATTGTCCGACCGCTCTAGTCACATTCGACGAACGCGCCACTCCGAGAGCGAAAGGAAACATACTTCGATCGATCATCGGCGGGGACCTCGACGCCTCTTACCTGGAAAAAGAAGATTTCAAGAGTGTTCTTGACTACTGCTTCAACTGCAAGATGTGTCTAACCGAGTGCCCGACACAAATAGACATCCCGGGAATTGTAATCGAGGCAAAAAACACTTTCCATGAAAAGACGGAGCCGAAGGCCCAGGACAAGTTTATTGACAGGCTCCCCACCCTCTCGGCCCTAGCCTCGATCACGCCGACGCTCGCAAATATCGCCTCTAGCATGAGCGTTGTCCGAAAGCCGCTCGAGCGATTCTTCGGAATTGACAGCCGCCGTAAGCTCCCTCATTTTCATAAACCTCTTTACAAACGAGTCAGGATAAACAGAGATACTCCGGACGCACAAAGAAGAGTAATCTATTTTTCGGGATGCTTTGCGAACTTCAATGACCCGATGGGCGAAGGGCTCTCCACAATCGAGATACTCAGGCGCAACGGCATAGACGTTCGCGTCCTTGACAGCCTGCGCTGCTGCGGCATCGCAAAGATAACCACTGGCCATAGAGACGCTGTAGTTGATGACGCCACGTGGAACGTTGCCGAACTCGCTAATTATGTCCGGCAGGGGTTTGACATAATTGTATCCGCCCCAAGCTGCGGACTGGCGCTGAAGGAAGATTACCCGGATATCGTCGGCAATGAGGACGCGAGGCTGGTTTCGGATCATATTTTTGACCTTGCGGACTACCTTTGGAGGCTTGCGGACGAAGGAAAATTGAATATGAACTTCGGTGAGGTGAAAAAGAGGGTCACGTACCACAACGCCTGCCATTCCACTCCAATGAATGTGGTGCACCAGCCGATAGCCTTGATGAAGCTGGTTCCCGGTCTTGAAGTCGTTGAGCTTCAGGAGGACAGTTGCTGCGGCATGGCGGGAACGTTCGGACTAAAGAAGCAGTTTTATGATATGTCTATGAAAGCGGGCGGGAACTTGTTTGAGCAAATCAGAGAAGCGAAGATCGATTCAGTGGTTACGACTTGCGGGACTTGTAACATGCAGATCGTGCAGGGGACAGGCCAACATGTCGAGCACCTGGCAAAGATCCTCGGCGATTCATACCGCGCCTACGACAGATTGGGAGCGCCGCGATCTCCGCGAAACATCCAAAAGGTTGAAGAGGCACCTGCAAACGGCGGCGCTGGAATGATAGAATAACGACTGACCTACTCGATCACACAAATCCCCCCTCCCCGGTCCTTTTGAGAAGCTGAAGATAGGATTGGAATGGGCTCATGCTTAAAGGCAAAAATAAACTCGTTTGAACAGCGCAGGGCATTTAGATAATCCGCATCACAATTTGTACGTCAAGAGACCGGACGGCGCGAGCGGACTAAGCGGCAAGATCGTTTTCATCATGGCCGTGGCTTGCGGTATCAGCGTGGCGAACCTGTACTGGGCACAGCCGCTGCTCGACACAATCGGAGGAGCGTTCCACGTCGGCACCACCGTCGCGGGCATGATCGTCACTTTCACGCAACTTGGTTACGTCATCGGGCTTATCTTCATCGTCCCGCTCGGCGACCTGCTCGAACGGAAGAGGCTGATCGTATCCATTTCTCTTCTGATATTCGTGGCGCTTGTAATCGCGGCGGTAGCACCTACGATACACTTTTTCCTCGTTGCCTCACTGATTGTTGGTGTAACTTCAGTGGTAGTCCAGATACTCGTCCCGTTCGCCGCCACCCTTGCGATGGATCACGAGCGAGGCAAAGTGGTAGGACAGGTGATGAGCGGGACCCTTCTCGGGATACTTTTCGCAAGAACGGTGGCAGGCTTGGTGTCGGAGGTCGCGGGCTGGCGGGCGGTGTTCGGACTGGCCGCAATCCTTACACTTGTGCTAACTGTGATTCTCGCGAGATCGCTGCCGAAGTATGAACACAGTCTCGACATAAGTTACCCGCGGCTTCTGCATTCAATCGGACACCTGGTCAGGACGGAAAAGACTCTCCGCTTGAGATCGGTATATGGCGCGCTCGTATTCGCGGACTTCAGCGTCTTATGGACAAGCTTGACATTTCTTCTGGCAGGGGCACCGTACCATTATTCCGATGCAATCATCGGTCTTTTCGGCCTGGTCGGCGCGGCGGGAGCAATTGCCGCGAACGTCGCAGGGCGGCTCGCCGACAAGGGATTCGCCAACAGAACCACGATCGTGCTTCTTTTAATAAACGTGATCGCCTTCATCCTGATGATCCCAGGAAGCACGCACATCTTCCCCATCATCATCGGTATTCTAATACTCGATGCCGGTGTGCAGGGAACGCATATCACGAATCAGAGCGAAATATACCGCCTCAGACCGGAGGCCAGGAGCAGGCTCACCACAGCATACATGACGAGTTATTTCACCGGCGGCGCGATTGGCTCCGCGACGTCGGCAGCGATATATGCTTCACACGGCTGGTTGGGCGTCTGCATCCTCGGCGCGGCCTACGCCATCGCGGCGGTCATTTTCTGGATATTCGAGCAAACAGCGTTCAAAGAAAAGCCTCGAGCACCTACTGTCTGATCCAGAGACCCGGCGCCGATACTCTGTGCGGAGCCGGGTGTGTCGAACCGACGCTGAAAGACGCAGACGAGGCGGGCATTCACAACGTTCGGCTGCAACAGTGGCGGATACCAAAAAAGTTATCGAGCCCGAAATGAATCTCTGACTGAATATCTTTGCAGGAAGTACTTACTGATAGACTGTTTACGCCAAGAACGCGGGCAAAAGCGATCAATTCTTTACCCTCTTTGCGCCTTCTTTTGCGCTCTCTTCTGTCGGAAGCATCGACCGGGCTGACTTGCGGGTAGGCAAGGGGGACACAGAGAAAGAGTTAGTTCCGGGTTATGTTTCGCTTTCGATCTTGAACTGTGCTGTAGATGCCTGTATCTCATCCGCAAGCTCGGAAAGTCCAGTCGCGATTGACCCAACTTCCTGAGCTTCCCTGGCAGCCTGGACCGTATTGCCGGATATTTCATTTATGGTGTCGGCATTCGCCTTGCTTATCTCGGCAACGTTGTTAATCATCTCAACCGTGTGCTTCACACCCGAGCTGAGCTCCTCCGTAGCGCTCATGTTCTGGTCCACGACGGCAGATATTTTCTCGATTGATTTCAATAGCCCCGCCATCGTCTTGACAACGACATTGTTGGCCGTGGCAAGCACATCAACCTGCTTATTCATGTTTTCTGAAGAAGAGAGAAGCTTGCTTATCGCTTTGCCGGATTCGGTTGCGAGCCTGCTACCTTCATTAACCTTCTCGACGATGGATTGCACAGACTTACTCGCGTCCGCTATATCCTCTTCGACCTTGTTTATCAAACCGGACGTTTCTTTCGTTGCGGCAGCGGAGCGCTCCGCAAGGTTTCTTACCTCATCGGCGACAACGGCGAAACCGCGACCGTGATCCCCGGCCCTGGCAGCTTCTATGGCGGCATTGAGGGCCAGAAGGTTAGTTTGTTCCGCTATCTCCTCGATATTTTCTATAATTCCCTCGATCTGTGCAGACTGCCTGGCCATCCCCTCGATCTTCGATGCGAAGGCAGCTACGGTCTCCTCGATCCTCTTCATTTGTTCGAGATTCTCCATCACGGCGCTCGCGCCCGCTTTCGACACGCTTATAGCTTCTGTCGCGGCAGATACCACTGTGTTGGCGCTCGAGTTTGCCGAATTTATTGCCCTAGATATTTCTACAGCGGAGAACGAGACGTTGTCTACAGCGAGTTTCTGATCGTGAGAATCTCTCGCGATTGTGTCGATGGCAGCGGCGATCTGCTCCATATTCGCGTTCGCATTGCTGATCGACAGCGCTTCGTCGTTAAGGCTCTTCGCCATCGTTTGAATCGTGCTGGAATTGTAATTGGTTACGCCCGCGGACTGCTGCGCGGTACCCGCAAGATCGTGGCTGAGGCTCAGAAGTTTCTTCGATCTTCCTGCCAGCGTGCCGAATATCCCGCGCAGACTGAGAGGCTCGCTGTTAAACGTCGAAACCACTATCCCACTCTCCACTGCCCCGTTGAGGTACGGGACGACATTCCTGTCAAAAACGCCGACACTTATCGCATCATATCTCTTCCTGATGCAGTCCTCGATTGCCGGCCTGTAGATGTCCGCGCTCACGTTGACGACACCGTTTACAAATTGGCCTTTGGGAATGATCCAATCGACAATGCCGTTGAAGTTCCTAAGCTCTCTTGTCGCCAAGTCCACACCTGCTTTGAAAGTGTCCCAAAATCGATCACCCTTCCTTCCCAACACGGCTATGTGGATTATCCTGTCCGATTTTTTTATCGGCTTAGGTCTTCTTGCGGCCGTGGCCGGCGTCTCTATAATTCCCCTCCCTGGCTCCCAGAATTGAGAATAATTTTCAGGAGTCACCAGGTCCATGTTTGTAAGAAGCCTCGGCTGCTGCGGAGCCCAGTTTGCAGTAATTTTGTTGAACATGTGTATTACCGGGTCATGCCCCTGTGCAAACACGTCCTGAGAAAGGGTCACAGTAACGATACCCTTTTTAACGTATTCCATCGTTTTGTCGACGAGGTCGTGACAAACTATTTTCACCGATCCGGATTTACCCGATTCTTCGACGGCTTTGGCAACGGGCGCGCCTCCATAGGTTATATAGATTCCCGCGAGATCGTGGTGTCTCTTCAACAAACTCTTTGTTAGATCGCACGCGACTTCAAAGTTCAAATTCGTCTCGAGCACTTCCTCGATCGAGATTGACGGATACTTTTCGCGCAGCAGATTCTGGAATCCCTTCCGCCTCAGGTCGTGTCCGATAATGTTAAACTTCTCGATGAGTATTGCTACCTTGCCCTTTCCCTTGAGGGCCTTCCCCATCGCCTCGCCGCAAGCCTGTCCTTCCAGATAAGAGTCGGCGCCGACGTAGACAAATCTCTGCAAAGGCTTATCCGTTGCCGTGTTCAACTCTTTGCTCGCATCGCCGAGATGCCCGATTATTGAATTCAAGCCGCGTACCACTTCGCCCACGTGGCCGTTCACCGAAGAATTCAGCGGGTCCGTTTCAAGTTTGATGCTCGCGGTAAGATTGCCATGAGCCATCTCTGTCAATGCGGCCGATAAGGAAATGAAATCTCTTTCGGCCATTTTCTTAACCTTGCTTGAAAGGAGTTTCAAAGGAACGACAAGAGTCGAGTTTAGGTAAACTGCAAGTGCAACGACAACAATCAAGCTCCCCAGGATCCCGGCAGTGAGCATCAATCTGGCATCTGAGCCGTAGCTCGCGCCCGACTTGACGAAAAGAGCCGTAAGCTCCCAGTACCCTGTCACCTCCACCAAGAAAAGTGCGAGGATAAGGATTATTCCCGCATGAAGGGAGTATTCCTTTAAAAGCTTGCTAATTGATTTCAGCATATTACACCTTCACCTGGGATTCATCAAAATCCGTTAACTATAGTTTCGTATGCTGCGCGCCCGGAAATTTTCATTCCGCCACGGGGAGCCACTTCCCGTGGGTACCCGGAAGACAACGGTAAACCCTCTCATTTCTTTCATCGGATTTCTCAGCTTGGACTTAAATAAGTCTTATCTTGATCCCAAGAAGATGATTTTTGGCGCGCCCTTTCACCGTTTCGGGCTGCACAGCAGAATCTCCGTCACTAACGATCTTAAGTCTTTGTTGAAGAGAGCTCTCCTTGATGATCTCCGGGCACATTGGCTTCAGGCCGCGATATCGGGAATCCCTTCTAAAATGGAGCAAATCTAGCATTGTGTAAGGAGCTCGGGTTAATGAAGGTTGCACACTTCAGGGAGGTTAGACTGCAAAATCAACAGGTGATTCAATGTGTAGCACTGGCAACACATTGTATAAAACAACAAGGAAACAGCTTCAAAATTAAGAGTGTCATTGCATCACTTATCGTTCTGGCCAGGGCGGGTCGCGCGTCGATATGAGTCAGGCAGGATTTACGGCAGCATCATAGACAAGGAAACTTTTGCATTCACGGCCCGCATCATCTAACTTAAGGCATCATGGAACAGGAGCTTGGAAGGCAGCTCGTCCTGGACGAGCTGTTTGACCTTACACTTTACAAGAAGATCAGGCAGATCGTGTCCGAAGATCTCAAGCCTCTGTTCGATGAACTCATCCCGACCGAAGCAAAGCACCTGAGATTCTGGCAGGAGTTCTACTCACTTAATATCAACGAACTCGATTTCAGGCGAAGGGTGAAGTTGTCGGTGCTGGTTTCGGTCGCGCGTCTCTTCGGGAATCTAGGAACTCATCTCGTGCTCGAAGCCATCGAAGTCTACGGTGTGAGGAAGTACGTGACCGTCTGGAACAAATACAAGGGAACGCCAACAGGCAACGCGGTGCATAAAATTCTTGAGGATGAATTCCAGCACGAGGATGAAATCGTCTCATCGGCGAGCAAAAGGCTGATCCATCCGGAACGTGTAAGAGATATTTTTCTAGGACTTAACGACGGACTCGTCGAGATTCTCGGGGCGGTATCCGGTTTCTTCGCGGCGTTATCGAGCGTACCCGCGGTCATGGCCGCGAGTGTCGCTGTGGCGGTTGCCGGCTCGATCTCCATGGCGGCGGGCGCATTCGGCGCCATCAATTCGGAAAAGGAAGTCGAGCGGGTCGACGCGGCAAAGAAGGAATTCATCGATGGAAAACCAGGCGAGATCTCCGCTTCCTCCTCAACCGCCGCGGAATCTGCCCTCGTCGTCGGCTTGTCGTACTTTTTCGGCGCTCTGGTGCCGGTGCTCCCGGTGTTATTGGGAGCGGTCAATATCTGGTGGTCCCTCGGCTTCGCGGCGGTTGTCATGGTCTTCATCTCTACCGTAATTGCGTTCCTGTCCGGAATGAAGATGCGGCGAAGAATCGTGACGAACCTAATCATCCTGCTCATTGCCGTGGCTGTAACCTACGGTGTCGGCCTTCTCGCAAGGTCGATCTTCGGAATAAGCATCTGAGCCTGGTTAGCGTTCTTTTCCCCGTTGCAATCTTAACATCACCTATGGAATCGTCGTATTGTCCGCGCCCCCACGTTAAGACAAATCACAATCTCGAACGGCCTGTAGAGGCTACATACAAGAAGATTTTCACCGACCAGGCGAATAGAGCTCCGGCGGAGTAACGCCATCTCTAAGACATTCTTTCCCGGGCGGGGCATCATCTGACAGAAACGTACCCACCAAGCATCCCTTTTTTAGAAAGCACTATCTGCCACAGCTGATTGCTCCTCGCCCTGAATGCGCCTGCGCTCGATAGAAGAAAATATTCCCACATCTTGTAAAACATATCGTCATAATTACCTCTCAGCGCATCCCAGCTTCGTTTGAAGTTAGCGTGCCACGCCATCAGAGTCTTGTCGTAATCGGCGCCAAAGTTGTGCCAATCTTCCATCACGAACAATCCTTCAAATGCCTTTCCCAACTGAGCGACGGACGGGAGCATCCCGTTCGGGAAAATATATTTGTGCGTCCATGCATCCGTGCTTTTCGCCGACACTGGATTGCCGATCGTATGGAGAAGAAAGAGTCCGTCATCCTTCAGGCATCTGTCAGCCACGCGGAAATATTCGCGGTAATTCTTATATCCGACGTGCTCGATCATCCCGACAGAGACTATCCTGTCAAACTTTTCATTCATCTCCCGGTAATCCAGCAGCCTGAATTCCACAGGAAGATCTTTACAGAGTACCATTCCCAAAGCGACTTGTTCTTTCGACACGGTAATCCCAGTTACTTCCACGCCGTATTTCTCTGCGGCGTATTTCCCAAATGCGCCCCACCCGCAACCGATATCGAGCACCTTCATTCCTGGTTTGAGATAGAGTTTCTCGCAGATCAGCTTGAGCTTGTTCTCCTGCGCCTCGTCAAGATTCCGAGCACCCTTCCAATATCCGCAACTGTAGTTCATCCGCTTGTCGAGCATCTTCCGGAACAGGTCGTTCCCAAGGTCATAATGGCGTTCGCCAACAAGAAAAGCCCGTCTTCTCGACTGCATGTTCAATAATTGAAATCCGATAAGCTGCATCATGATCTTCAGATTGCGACGTACCTTCGCTTGTAAACTGGCACGAGCTACCCTGAAAATCATTTCGTCGACTCTTCCAGCGTCCCACCAACCTGCCATGTACGATTCGCCGAGACCGAGCTCCGCTTCGGTTACCGCTCGTTTGTACACCCTATCGTCGTGGACTTGGATATCCCAAGGTTGCTTTCCGTTCAGATCGACTCCGGCGAGTTCCAATAACTCCCGGACTATTGCCTTGTACTTGTTTTCTGGCATTTTCTCACCATTTGAATGTTAAATGCCGAATACCTACTTCAACCGTCCCCCATCTCAACTTATCGACTTGTCGGATTTCAGTCAACTCCGCCACGTTTGGAAAAGAGACTTGCGATTCGTAGAATAGTCCGTCAGGGCGCCTAGCCGTGTTGCAACCAGGGATGCTGTTCCCTTCATTCTCCACCTTCCTGAATATTTGCAAAATGCACAAGGAAATACTTAACAGTGTGCAGCATACCAACTCCCATCGAAGGGCGGATCGCCCTGGCATCAGCTGAAGCTTGAAGACAGGATGAATAACTAAATGTCTTGGAGGAAAAAGCAATGGGCAAGAATGGGATCGACAGACGGGATTTTCTGAAGTACGTAATGGGCAGCGCCGGACTTCTCGCGCTCGATTGGAATTCTCTCCCCCGAAGAGTCGAGGCGCTCACGAAAGATGACGAATACGACGCAGTGATAATCGGTTCGGGGCTCGGGGGACTGAGTTGTGCTGCAGCATTCGCCAGGCAGGGATTCAAAGTACTCGTCCTCGAGCAACACGACAAGCCGGGGGGATATGCTACGGCATTTCAAAGACCCGGCGGATTTAAGTTCGACGTTTCGCTTCACTCCACAGTAATCGAGGAGAGGAACGGTTTACATAATTTGATTCCGGGCTTTCCGGAAATCACCGAGGTGGAGTTCGTTCCGCACCCAAACCTCTACAGAGCAATTTACCCGGACTACGACATCACCGTGCCTCAAAGAGATCTAAAAGCGTATACTGCAAAACTTGTCTCGCTCTTCCCCGACGAAAAGGAAGGAATAGAGGGACTCATTGGAGACATGCAGGGGCTATTCGAAGAAGTCCAGAAAATGTCGCGGGCGAACGGAAATATAGACATGGAACACTTCGCAACAGATTACCCCTTGATGTCAAGACTCTACAACAGGACATGGAAGGAGATGCTCGACGCACGATTGAAGAATGAGAAACTCAGGACGATAGTCTCCGCGCAATGGGCTTACTACGGGCTTCCACCGTCCAGGCTTGTCAGCTTCTACTACGCGATCCCCGCCATCGGGTACCTGACAGGCGGCGGTTACTACCCGATAGGCCGGTCGCAGAAAATCAGCGACGCGTTGGCTAGATTTATCGAACTGAACGGCGGCAGGATTATGCTTAACACACGTGCGGGAAGGATCTTGACCAAAAACCACGCGGCATATGGTGTTCAGACAAGCGAAGGCGAAAGCTTTAAATCGCGCGTGGTAGTGTCCAACGCGAACCCGTTCGACACGTTTCGCAAGCTGACCGATGAAGACAAATTCTTATCCGCGTATCTAGATCAGCTCGACCGTTATAGCGTCAGCCTTTCCTCGTTCCAGATATTCCTAGGCTTAAGCGACGATATCGTCGGGAAGAGCGGCATCAAGGATTCAGAGATATTCTACGAAACCGGCTACGACATGGAAGGATCGTACCTTGCCGCCAAGAGAGGAGATATTGGAAACGGCGGTTACGCGCTCACGCTGTATGATAATATTCATAAGGGCTATTCTCCCGCCGGAAAGAACACCGTCAACATCATCACTTTCACCGGCTACGATCACTGGAAGAAGTTTGAGCAAGACTACTTCGCCGGCAATAAAGATGGGTACCGCAAAGAAAAGGAGCGGCTGGCCGACATCCTGATCGACAAGGTCGAGAAGACACTGCTCCCCGGACTTTCGTCGGCAATAGAAGTAAAGGAGATTGGAACCCCGCTAACGAATGTCAGGTACACCAGCAACTACCACGGAGCTATTTACGGGCTCGATCAAACTGTTGACAACTCCGGTCCGAGCAGGCTCGGCCATGACACACCGATAGATAACCTCTACCTGGCAGGCGCGTGGACAAAGCCGGGCCATGGCTACGGCAGCGTGCTCTCAAGCGGTATCGAATGCTTCGGGGAGATAATGAAAAAGTGGGGATGACTTGCTAAGAGAACAAGCTCACAGAAACGTGAAAAAGCCGCGGCGATTTCTCCGCGGCTTTTTTCTTTCGAACGTAATCCGGGCTGTCTTCCAAGCTCACCTCTTCTGGTAAGGCGGCTGCTCAGGAGCGACGAAAGGATGGACATTAAGCGTCCGCATCACGACCTCGATCGCCTTTTCAAGTTGCCCATTTACGCCGGAGGCCAGCTCAGCCTGGTTCTCCACCACTTTGAAGTCGGGAGTCACTACGGTCCTCTGCGTACTTGATACTGAGGGATACCGCATCAGCCTCGCATCAATTTGCGCCGCAGCCTCCCGAACCATTCCAGCGCAAACGAGGAAAACGAAAACCACGGATACTCTCTTCATACCCGCCCCCTTTCGTGATCGAGTCTTTTGTTAGATGATCAAAAGCCGAACTCGCACGACCGAGTTGTTAACAGGCGCGGAATAGACAGCACACGTTTGACTACTCACCGGCAGGTGGATTGTGTCCCCCGCCGAACTTTTGAAAAAGCCTCCCTGACGGCTTCTAGGACTTTGAATTAAGCAGGTTCCGGCTAAAGAGCACTCATTTTATCACGGGTTTTTCCCGTGGGTATAATGGATCACGTTTACCTTTTCCTCGGTGATCATGCCGCCGCATCCTGCCTTCTCGAAAAGGTCTTCAACGATCGGCAGAAAGGCGTCGATCTTTTCTTCAGTATCCACAAACTCAATTACCATCGGCAGGTCTTCGCTTAGTTCAAGAAGCTTTGCCGTGTGGATCATGCTCCCCGCCCCAAAGCTTTCCACGCCTCTCAAGACCGTGGCACCCGCCATTCCAATTTCACGAGCTTTCTCCACGAAGACATTGTATAGGGGCCTCTTGTTCAGGTGATCGTCCTCACCGATGAAAATTCTCAAAAGCTTTCCTGTTCCTTCTAATTTCATATTCGCCTCCTATATGACAAGTTTTCCCAAAAGTGTTCCAAGCCAAGCGGCCAGCAGCGCTACCACAATTGACAGCACGATATTAGTCGCACCGATAAAAAATGAACCATCCCTGAACAGACCGAGCGTCTCGTAAGTGAATGTTGAAAAAGTGGTGAAACCTCCGAGTATCCCGATCGCGACGAACGCCCTGAGTTCAGGGCTCACGAGAAACCGGTCCTCAGCAATTGTAAGGAAAAAACCTATTATCAGACTTCCGATTATATTGACCGCGAATGTCCCGAAAGGAAAATCGGGGCCGAGAAGCGCGTACATCCAGCCGGATACAAGGTATCGGAATACCGAGCCGATGCCGCCCCCGATAAAAATCACTAAAGTCTTTATCACTACAACTCCTGTTCACTTTGTTGACCCTATATAATGACACAAAAAAAAACTCCTGCCATAAGACATCTTTCACGGCAGGAGTCATCATTCTTGAAATCAAGAAACTTGTTTAAACTGGCGAACTCCATCGCCAGGACGTGACAAACTAATAATCAAAAGACTGACGAACAAGGTACAACGCGGACTGACATATGGTCAGTTGTTCTTCGCGCCCTGATTGATCCAGCTCCTTATGGTGGCGATCTGCGCTGAATCGAGCGGAGTGTGGTTGAGCGGCATTCGAGTGCCGGCCTGTCCCGTTATCTTGAGATAGAGGTAGCTGCTGTCCGCGTCGTACGGTTTTACTATAACGTAAGGCGGCTGTTCAATACTCGGAGCATTAACTATATCCTTGTAAGCGAATCCTGCCTGGAGACTCATCGGTGCGATGCCGCCCGTGACGTGGCACCCCGGTATCGCGCAACTGTTGGTGAATATCGGCTGGACCTGGCTTGAAAAGCTGATGGTTGTATCGGAGGGCGACGGCCCAGTCGGACTAAGTGCCGCCGTCTTCGAGCAAGCAGCTAAACCGATCGCCATAAGAATTACGACCACTATCTTCATAGATATCCTTTTTAAGCCACAACAATACCTGGCATCTTAAGAGTTTCAGGATCATGGATGAAATTGTTGCCGACTCAGTGCCCCACACATGGAATAATCACTGTTCCGGCACTGGCACCTGAGCGGCGCAGAATCAGTCAGCGATGCGGATGCGCGAAAGGTTAGAGCAGCGACGTCGAGGGAGATTCAGACGTTTTCTCGGCATTACATACACTATGGCCGGAGGATCGACCGGCCTTGGATCTATGTTTGAGATCGCCATGTAGAAACTAAATGCGAAGAAAAACACTACGGCTTTCATGCAAACAATCTAAACAATCTTTAAATTCTATTAAAGCATCACCGGCAAGACACAATTTGATGCCATTGATTAAGATCGACCGATTGTTAAATTGCTCCGTGAAATATTTGAGCCTAATAATACTTCTCGCGATCATCGCCGTGTCATTGGAGGTTTCTTCCTGCAAGAATGTGCTTGGACCGACATCCGGCCAATCGACAATAGTCTTCCCCGACTCCAACGTTAGTTACTACAGACAGGTCCTTCCTCTTTTCGAGGAATCGTGCGACTATTCCGGCTGTCACGATGATGGTACACAGGCCGGAGGGCTCAGCCTTACCAATTACGCCGGCCTCTTCACTGTTGCCGGAGTTCTCACGCCTAAAGACACAGTACACAGCATTCTCGTTCAGCGCATCCAGGGTATAGGGCCCATAATGCCTCCACCTCCGCTCTCCGCGCTAAACAGTAATCAGATCCAAGGGATCAAGACATGGGTAATGGAAGGAGCCCCGGCGAACTAGCGCGTTACACGCCTCTCGCCACGTTTCATCTCTTTCTTTCAAAAAGTACAGGTTCACCTTTTGCCGTGCTGACAGTATCTAAGAAGGAGACGGCTTGATCATACCGATTCGGTTCGAGCAGCCTGCTCTTTGATGCAAGCACCTCACTGAACTTAATCATCCCCGGTGTCTCGCTCGCATAAGACGACGAATACTCAAAATCGGGATTTGTGATATCGACTTCGCCGGGCAAGTGTTTCACGAGCATGGAGTCACCTTCGAACAGCACGTCTACTCTCTCGGTAAGGACGTATGGATATTCAAACTCCACCGGATATTCCCTTAAGCCATTAGTGAGCCAGCCAAGGTTCTCAAACGCAGGAAACGGTTCGACGTACAATGAATACAAGGTTGAATCGTTAGGGACGGCATTCGTGGCGCTAAATTCAAACGCCAGCGTAAACGGAGAGTGAAGAGAATCGGGTGACGTGGTCCGACAGGAGATGAGGTCAGGAGAGCGGAACGCGCCGGATAATAACGACTTGGAGTAAGAGGCGATTGTCTGACTGTCCGACTTCGCGAGCTTATTTCGCATGACAATTCCAGCCTCGCCGCCATACGCAATTGTCGCGTGAAAGACGCTCGGCGTTGTCACGTATTCCGTGACTTTGACAGTAATATCTATTGGGTTATTCCACGCATGCGATCCGGGGGTTACTATGAAGAACGACGTTCCGTCGTCATTCATGACAAGGGCTACTGCCGCCTCGTCCTCCGGCGGAACTTCACCCACGCCGCAAAATCGCGCCGCCGCGTCGAACCATACTATTCGGTTTCCGGGTATGAGAGCGCCCACGAGCATCCTGTGAAAACGCCAGCACGGAAAATGAGTGTCAAGATGACTGTTCGAGCGCGCTACGACCACCGCAGGCTTCGCATAAATTCCGACCGCTTTGAGAAGCGCAGTCAGAAGGAGAGACTTCCCCCTGCAATCCCCTTTGCCACTCTCCATAACCTTCTGTGGATACTCTGGCGCGAGATCTCCCAACAGTCTCTTGCTTTCGACATAGCGAATTCCCTGAACGTATTTCAGAATTCGACCTAGGGAGTCGATTTCCGATGAAGCCCCGTTGACCAACATTTCGGCCTTCTTTCTGACGGCGTCACTAATGATAAGCCGAGGCTTGATAAAATCGTCATAATACCATTTTGATACGTCATTCCATGATTGCCAGAATGAAGGCGCAAACTGGACATAACCACGATACCAATCCTTAGGAGGCATATTAGGTTCTGAGTGAAAAGCCGGAACGTCTTTTAGTGTCCACGTAAACTCATCCAAGTTTCGATCATATTTTTCACCTTCCCCCTCCGAATCTAAATCGCCGCTCAAGGTCCACGAAGCCAGATTGTGCCAGTTTCCTCCAGAACCTTCCGATTTATAATGCCGCTTTACAGTAGGCTCCCCAATGTCAGGATAATTGTATGTCACATAATTCCATTGCCAATCCTTTGCGTCTTTTTCGGTCCCACCTATTATGAATGACGGGACCGTAAGACTGTAAATGCTCCTCATCACGGGGAGATGACGCTGGATCACCCATTCTCCCGCCGGAAACGGCACGCTCTCCTTATAAGCGTACGCGTATTCCAGTATCGCTCCGCTCGTAACGCGACGAAACACGAATTTCAACTGAGCCGCATCGGCAGGAAAGACCGATCCCGCTCCCCTGTTTCCGTAAGTCGTGAGGAAATCTCTCGCCCGGACGTACAAGGTCTTTCCATTCGGCTCTATTGTGCGGGCTCTGATTGCGAGCAAAGTCTGTCCCGGACGGAGTCTAATCGTGACTGGCGCATCCTTCTCGAAATTTGAGAAGACGCGCTCCACACGATGGACAGTAACTGTCGTGTGATAGTTATAATTCGTATCTACTTCCGTAACAACGTTCGTGCGATCCAAGATGATAACCCCGTCGGCGCCCGGGTAATCCGATGCGACAGGGAGACTCTTAATACCGAGACGGTTCTGCAACGAAGTTATACTCTCAAATGACAGTGTGGCGCAAGAAGAGATTAGGAGAGACAATGAGATGAGGATAACTGCTTTTATCCGGATAATAATGCGCCTCCTCCGAAATTCTGTCTCCAAACGACGGTCCCGCCAACGGGAAGAACCAATCATCAAATCTGTTTAGCCGGGTACACTTTCCGCCGACTTGCAATCTCGATGCAAGGGAAAGTGAGTTCGCCATGCACTAGGCTAACCTGAAATTAAAAGCCCAACTCCCACTTTGCAAATCATTGGATCCACATCCACATCGCAGGCAAGGAGAATGTCCTTTATTTTGAGCTAATTTTCCTTTTTACAACGTAAGTTAGAGCCCGGGAGGAGCATTTACAGTCTTACGGTCC
>JAJYOS010000275.1 GCA_021796055.1 Bacteroidota bacterium | reverse complement strand
AATCCCGGCAGCGTTGCGCCTAACGCCTCGCCGCATCACGTTCGTGCCGCGCCTTTCGGCAGTTCCTCCGCGCGTGGCATGAAGCGAGAACGAAATATAAAAATGACGAGCGTCGTGATGCGGCTTGCTAGTTGCAGTTGCCCGTTCATTCATTTGAGGATCAAGAGCTTCTTCGTTTGCGTGGATGCACCCGCCTGCAATCTATAGAAGTACACTCCGCTCGAGAGATTACCTCCATCAAAATGGACTGTATGGGCGCCAATCGTCTGGTCTGCGTTCACAAGCGTTTTCACTTCCCTGCCGAGCACATCGTAGACTTTTAAAACCACGTGGCTACTCATTGCCAACCGATAGCCGATCGTCGTTTCCGAGTTGAATGGGTTGGGATAGTTTTGATCTAGAATCAAGCGGGATGGTATATCTGGAATAATCTCTGCCAACGGCCGCCGCCACACACCCCCTTTATAAGTCCCGGCGAAGAGATTTGCTCCAATAACAATGAGAGAATAGACACCGGTATTCGTCAGGCCGGTACTGACTGGAATCCAGTCTGCCGTAGTGGTGTTGGAAAGAAACACACCGCGATCAGTGCCCGCAATCACATTCGTATCCAGGACAAGCAGTGCGTAGACATAGGCGTTTGCCAACCCCGAATTGAATGGAGCCCAGCTTGTGCCATTGTTCTTAGATACGAAGACGCCATCACCCCGGGTTCCGGCGAATACCTCTTTGCTTGAGAATGCAAAAGACTGTACGTATGTGTTAGTCAGGCCGGTTGCCGCCTCTGTCCAGCTCGCGCCGTCATCGGTCGAAAGGAAAACACCGTTACTTGTGCCGAAAAAAACATCGTTGCCTGAAATGGCAAGCTTAGTGCCGATAACTTTTGATGGCAACTGAGTGAATACATCCCTCCAACTGGCTCCTTCATCCGTTGACAGGGAAACGCCGTCATCTGTACCCGCGATAAGATTAGTACCAGAAAAGGCAAGGGAGTTGACAAAGGCTAATCCACTCGGGGTTGCAGTCCAGTGCAGGCCGTTATCTGTCGAAGAATAAACTCCCGAAATAGTTCCAGCGAAGATATGTGTGCCTGAGGCTGCAAAGCCATCACCATCGTTATTCTTCACATTGGTCGCGGTCCAGCTTGCGCCATTATCGGTAGAAACAAATACGCCGTTGCCGATAGTCCCGGCAATAACATTCGTGCCCAAGACGCCAAGAGACCAGACATAATCGTAAGCCAGACCCGAGTTTACGGCGGTCCAGTTGCTCCCACCGTTAGTGGATAAAAGAACGCCGCCAAAATCCGTGCCGGCAAATAGGTCCGTTCTCAAAACGGCAACAGACCGAACAAAAGAATTCAAACCAGTGGTCACCGCAGTCCAGCTCGCACCTCTGTCTTTAGATACGAAAACACTGTCAGTGAAAGTCCCTGCAAGTATGTTTGTTCCGGAGCCGGCAAGACAGACAACTGCAGCATTGGTGAGGGTAGATACGGCCCAGCTTGAACCATTGTTATTTGATACAACTACTTTCTTACCATCCCCCACAAAGAGACTCGTACCCATAACCAGAAGCGCGCTCGGCGCAAATCCAGCCCCTGTGGCAGTCCAGGTCATGCCACTGTCAGTAGATATATACATGTCCCCCTCAGTCCCTGCAAATAGATTTGTACCCATGGCCGCAAGGGACGCAACGGCGGTGGTGGTGGTCATCCTTACAGTCCAACTGCTGCCGCTGTCAGTCGAAAGAAAAATACCGTCTTCAGTTGCCGCGAAATAGTCCGTGCCGATATGGGCAAAGGCCGAGACATGGCCGATATGCAAGTCTGCACTGGTCGCCGTCCAGGTTGTGCAATTGTTTGTCGAGACAAATATGCCGTTGGAAGTCCCTGCAAGAATATTCATTCCAAAAACGGCAAGAGAATAAACCGGAGTGTTCAATCCCTCATTGACTGCAACCCAACTCCTGCCGCCGTCGGTCGAGAAGGAAACGCCCTCATAGGTCCCTGCAAAAATATTCTTGCCGGAAGCGGCAAGACAATATACGGTACCACCGTAGGGGCCATTCGTTTGTACCCACTGTGCAAAAGCCGAATTAGCCAAGGCTAAAAGGAAATAACCAATACTTAAAAATCTGGCAATGCGTCTCATCTGCGCTGTCACTCGTTGAACCTGAACGGGCAATTGCAACTAACGTCCACGAGAACCATGTCGTGCCGCGCATCCATTAATGGGGTACCATGATGGGCGCGGCATTGAGCGAGCTCGATAATATAGAATAGTCGAGCGTCGTGATCGCCGCTGTTATGCGCTGGCACGAGACATTGCACATCACTGGTAGCCGCCTTTCGTGGGAGGAAGGGCTTTGTACTCTGGTTTCGAGGTGACGATGTCCCAAATTAATTGCGTTAAACGTTCAATGAAATATTTAGACTTGTTATGTGGGTCGATCGGAGAGTCCCAAACAACAGTCTTGTCTTGATTTTTGTATTTTATCCTGAGCATTTGCGGACCCAGATCTGGCTCGACGCTTTGGTAGGTGGGCCTCTTATAAATGGTATCTGGCAAAGAGAAGAACCTGTAATGATCCAGCGCGTTAGCAATAATGTCCTGCTCCCTCGTCGTGAGCCACATCGTGGTCTTCACGGTACCAGGGATGAGGTCTTTCTGATACGTCCCGCGAAAGGTATCCAGTTCATCAAGCGCATTGGTGTGCATAAATATCTGCACAAATTGGACATCGTGGCTTACTCCCGAAGGGGAAGAAAATATGCAACAGCCAATCATTACGAGACTTCCGACCAGAGGAACGAATAATTTCATATTTGACTCCAATATCCTATCGTCAGCTAGCTTGTCCCGTGCTTGCGGCTAACGTGACGCGAGAAGAAGTCGTTGCTTTCGCTTACTATAAATGTTGCGTAGCGTCGAGTCATCGAGCGAAAGCAATGAAGCGACCACCATGATATATAATAATCGAGCGCCTTTCTTGCGCGTGTTAGCCGCAGTTGCCCGTTCATTTGAGGAACAGGAGTTTCTTTGTTGCAATGTAAGTGCCCGTATGGAGTGAGTATAAATACACGCCGCTGGCAAGGCTGGAAGCGTCGAAAGTGACGGAGTGAGTTCCGGATAATTTGTAGCTGCTAACCAGAGTGCGGACAGCCTGACCGAGTATGTCGTAGACCCTCAAGGTTACGAACTCGCTTCTGGGCAATGCGTACGTTATGACCGTTGTGGGGTTGAAAGGATTCGGGTAGTTCTGAAACAGAGCAGGGCTTGATGGTACGGTAGCGTGCTGAACTACTGCATCCAACATCTGCCCGTATTCGACCCCTCCCAGTTTCGCATAGACCAAGTAGGTGTCAGTCGATCCAATATCCCACGATTCATCCTCGAAAGAGAGTCCGAATCCCTTTCCCAGCTGATGATTTTCCCCGGCCAAGGGTCCAAGTGCCTGAAATGTCTTTACCTCTGTCGCCACATGAAGCACGGAATCCATGGCCATCGATTTGCACACTGTGGAATTGTAGGAGGTTCCGTAGTCCCAATAACTCGGAGCAAAGGGAGCGCCTCTCGACGAGCCAATCGTGTCGCTAGGCTCCGCGTACAGACTGTCAATTTGGCGTTCATGGTTCTTCAAAGTGCTATCAAACGGCAATGGTGCGTAGCTGAAGACGGAGCCGGTAAGGGTATCGACCCGCTCTAAAATGACATCCGTGTCGTGTGGAGGATAGAGATTTTTGTATAACAGAACTCTATAGTCAAGCCCATCAGGAAGCGTACTGTCCCCCGTCACGGTTAGCGAGAATGCAGAGACTGAATCGATTATCGGGTACGGGGATGACGCCTCATTTGTGTAGGCGATGTACTCCCAAGTGTCACCGATCTGCAACGGATAGTAGGCCAGCTGCTGCTTTAGCGAATCGGTCTGGGCGGACGCGGCTGTTGATGCGGCTATTACCATAAGAATCATCGCGTATTTCATCGTTGTCTCCTTTGCTTAGCGGGCAATTGCGCCTGACGAGTCCACGAGAAAAGAGTCGCCGCGCACCTGCCTGCGGTAGGCAGGCTCCTTCGGGGTTATAATGTGTGCGCGGTGAAGCGAGAACTACGATATACAATAGTCGAGCGTCTCTTTTCTCGTTGTTATACGACGCGGCGGACAGCTAAAGCAGTTCTACGAACTGCTCGACTGTCAAATCGGCTTGACGAATGATTGCCCGGAGCGTACCTCTATCAAGTTCTTCGTGATCTGGGACCATCAGCTGAGCGAAAGGTTTATCCCGCCTCAGGATCATGTGGCTGCCGTGTTGGCGCTTCATGATAAATCCCACCCTAGTGAGTGCCTTCACGCAATCTCGTCCGGATATGCGCGGGAGTTCGCTCATATCGCGACTAAAACTGCTTCAAACCTTTCCGGCGGTATGGCAAGATGATCGTCTTCCAGGGCAGCGATATATCCGTCAATCGCCTCTCTGATATTGGAAATAGCCTCTTCCTTTGTCTTGCCCTGACTAATGCACCCCGGAAGGCTGGGACACTCGGCAACCCAGTAGCCATCCTCACCTGGATATATGATTACCTGTCTCATGCGTCAAATCCCTTCCTTATCTTCTAACCCAAATATAATTCTCTTTAGAGTATTCTGCCACCCGCCGTATCGCATAACGTCCTGCCGGACAAAGTCGTGGCGCGCATCCTTTGTTGAGGTACTGAATGAGGGCGCCATGAAGCGAGACCGATTATATACAATAATCGAGCGTCATGGTTCTCGCTGTTATACGCTGGCGCACGTCCGTTCTCTAAGATATCTCGTAGACTTGACCGGGTACCATTTCCGGTAGGCTCTTCAGTAAAGCCGGCATCAGCGGCCGTATGTATTCCAAACGGTTAAGCGGCGTTTGGAAAACGACTACCGCCAGCCTGTATTCTTTGATGTTCTGTTGAAAGGGCAGGTTCTTATCAATCGTAACGAAGACATTGAAATCGTGCTCGGAGGCCTTCGCCATCAATTTCCCGTTGGTCAAGCCTGACCACCCCATATCTTGCACGGTAAATACTTCGTGCGGCTCAAACTCCTTTTTCAAACGCCAATTGAGGCATTCGTCAAGAAGTATTTTCATGCAATCGATGCGCCTGTGGTAAGGACGCGTTCAGCCCACTCAAGAACCTCGATTACTTGATCCCGCTTGACGGTGGGAAAATCTTTGAGGAAATTCTCAATAGTGTCGCCGCTTTCGAGGTAATCGAAGAGGTTCTTGATGGGGACCCTTGTCCCACGGAACACGGGCATACCGCTCAGAATTTCCGGCGAAGAGTAAATGGCACTCGTTGTCATGTTACTGGCCTTTTCCATGAGAGAATATAGACCAAACCTCTTGATTAGTCAAAGAATAAGCTTGCTTCGTTGAGCCCCGGACGCGCGCGTGCGCCTAACGTCCGCGGCAATCACGTTCGTGCCGCGCTCCTTTTTCTTACTATATGCGCGCCATGAAGCGAGACCGATTATATACAATAATCGAGCGTCGTGATCGCCGCTCCTATATTGAAAGTCAAGTACTCGATAGAACCTCACTCGTAGCGCTCTTTCTTTAGATCTTTGATGTCCAAGCTCCTATTCGTGGCTCTCATAATTCGAGACCTACATTAACTCCGTGCGACAATCAAAAGTTGCCGGCCATTTCCTGTTATCATGACTCTCGTTTTCGAGATCGTATCGGCAATCGCATGGTCTGGCAAATACGTTCGGCATCAGTATTAAGCTCTGTTCATTATATACTTCTTTACTTCTCGACGTTTGTCTTTCCCGGTGGCCATATGTCCTCCGGCCATGAGTCGGTACGGCTCTTTGTCGATCAGAACCCGGCGAAGTCTTAACGCCAGCCTCCGTGCCACTGCAGTTATAGCTTTCCTACCACTTCCAGTCTGATGCTTGATCCTCTCGTATGTTGCCTTCGCCTGGGCGTCATACCTGATGAGCGTCCAGCTGCTTTCGACCAGCCGTGTTCTCACTTCTCTGTTGCCGCACCTCGTAATGTGGCCCATCCGGATCTTCTCTCCGCTCGAGTGCTGGCTCGGCGTTAATCCAAGATAACTCGACAGATGATCCGCTTTCCTGAACCGCTCGACGTTTTGCAATTCCAACAGGAACGCCATCGCAGTGAATGTCCCGATTCCTGGTACCTGAGTCGCTATTCCTACTCGCTCTCTGTATTTGTCTGTCATAGAGAGATGTTCGATCTCTTCTGTCAGGTGACGGTACTCGTCCGTCAGTTCTCTGTAGGCCTTCAGCATCGACTCCATGGCGGTCTTCAGCACTGGGTATTCCCATTCAATGCTCTCTATCCACCTTACATGACCTTCGCTCCAGCGTTCCTTCTGGCTCTCCGCCGCTTTCTTCCCGTGGAATAGCAGCATCGATTTTATCTGGTTCTGTACCTGACGCCGGTGATGCTCTATCTGGTTCCTTGTCCTAAGTAGCTGCCTGTGTGCCCGTTCCTCCGGAGTCAGAACGTATACCCTTCTCAGGAACCCTCCTACCAGCATCGATGCCAGCTTCCTGCTGTCTCGTCTGTCCGTCTTTACTCCTCCTCCAACCTGCGGTACAAGTAACTGCGGTGTTACCATCGAGTCAAATCCCACCGCTTCCAGTGCATCATGCAGCCAGTGGCCCGTCGGTCCTGCCTCGTACACCGTATGCACCTCCGATGCCTCGAACCTCTTAAGCTGCTTTACCAGTGCTCCCGGATCGGATCCGATTACCGCATGATAGACTTGTTCACCCTGGCATAATACCGTCACTGTCCGGTCCTTCTTGTGTACGTCGATTCCCACATAGATCGACTTGCCTTTTGCAAACCCGAATCCTGCCTTGCCCATGGAAGACCTCCTTGATCGCGTTGTTACTCCCATAGTGCAGTACTGGGCTTCGAGCCCGTTAATTATTCCGGGAACATTGTTCCCAATCATAATTTGCGACGAGGAGGTTTCCCTGTCTACCATCCTACCTCAACTATTTAATACTCTTCCTTTCAATATAGGTACTGTCATCTGCCGTGTGCCGCAAGATTGACTCTCTCAATTAAATGATATAATATTGCTATTGTAAATGAGGAGCATCAAATGCCTGTAATCAAACCTATTTCAGACCTTAGGAACAAAGCGAATGAAATATCGACCCTTGCACATGAGTCCGATGAGCCTATCTTCATCACCAAAAATGGTGAGGGAGACCTCGTCGTCATGTCAATGGCTCAATATAGCAAGATTCAGCTCAAACTGGAGCTATTCAGCAAGCTGGCAGTAGCGCAAGCCGAGCGAGCAAGCGGTAACACAGGCCGAGGTTTATCAGCTGTCATGAAAGATATCCGCAAGCGCATCCATGAGTCGGCGTAAGTACTTCATTCGTTTTCTGCAAGTTGCGGAGGACGACCTGGCGGAAGTAATAACCTATATTGCGGCTGATCGTCCATCGGCAGCTGAAGCTCTGGCCACAAAGATTGAAAAGAACATCCGACTCCTGTCGGATAACCCGCACTTAGGCCAAAGTCCTAAAGAGGAAGAACTGGTCAAACTAGGCTATCGATATCTCGTCGTTGAGAACTACCTGGTCTTCTATATAATCGAAAGACAAACCATCTATATCCATCGAATTCTTCACGGAGCCAGAGATTATCTGAGGCTATTGTAACCTTTCGCGGCACATGGCAGATAACGTGTTGCAGAAGAAAGTCGTCCCGATTCGGCGCTGCAAATGAGCGAGGCTCCAATGCCGACGACGAATCGGGATGAAGCGAAAACCATGTATAGAAATGACGAGCGTCTTTGTCCCGGCTTGTTATGCGCAGGCAGAGGCCTGTTGTCACTTGTTTTTCGGCACAAGGTTG
>JAJYOS010000274.1 GCA_021796055.1 Bacteroidota bacterium | reverse complement strand
AATGTCCGGCGACCTCGAGAAGCTTCTTTACCTTATTCGTCTGCAGGTGGCCGATGAAGTGCCACTCCGCTTTTCTTTCCTTGAGCTGTTCGAACTTCGGGACAATTTCCTGCACCCTGTTCTCGCCAAACCTGTAAAGTCCCGCGTCCATCGCTTCGGCGATCTTCTCCGCGGAGAAGGTTTTCGAAACGGCAATCAGCTTTACTTCCCGGCCCGGATCGCCCGAACGAAGCAACGCCTCAGAAATTCTACGGCTTATTCCGGCGACATTTCCCGTTATCGAACTTAATCCCTGCACACCCGCCAACGCTATCTAACCTCTAAACCTTCCCGGCCCTTTGCCTTCAGTCCCGGCTGAATTTCTTTGAAAGATAGACCGAAATACCGATTATCTTTTCCTCTTCATCGCCCTGTCGAGTCTTCAAATCGTATGTCTTGCAGATGCTCTCAAGCTGGCGCAGTACCTTCCTCGCCGAATAGTGCGGCACGTTCAGTTCATCGGACATCTTCGATACGATAAGAGGAGAGAATTTGTGCACCAGTTTCCAGGCATCGCGCAGGTTTCTCCTGCTGTGAAAGCCGTTCGGGAATATTCTTTTCATCGCATCTACGTCTTCAATCAGCTGCTCGGAAGGACTGACATCTTCGTAATCCGCACCGTAGAACTCTCGTACGGTCATCTTCACTTTCTCAATCGGGACGTCGCGCTTGGTCCTAATGTTGACCGGGGATTCGCGTCCGATGCCCTTCATCTTCTTATCCACGTAAAGAAGTTTCTCGAGCGCGGGTGTCTTCGCGTAAACGCGCCGCCAATTACTTCCCGGGGTCAGCCACACGGCAAATGTCTCGGCCCAGTCTTCGTCGGGATGCTTCTGCGCGTAATAGTCGGGCAAGTGCTTCACGTGCCGTTTGCTCCACGGATTGAAACGGTAGTTTTCCCTGTACTTCCTGTCGAAATCCCCGAAGAGCCTTCTCCACTCGGGTTCCAGATACAACTTGTAGGCGTAATTGATCGCGTGGCCGAACTCGTGGCGCAGACCCATCTTTATCTCGCCTTCGTCTTCCACGCCATCGTATGCCATCTCATCTTCGATCCCCATCAATGTCTCGTTTTGAAACCAAAACGGAATCTCTATGGAAATGCTCTTGTTGACGCATCCCCAACCGGTACCGAAATAGTATTCGGGCCTGAACCTGATGTGCTTGTGTGATACTTCAGCTTCGACTTGTCTTATTAGTTTTGAGAAAGCACCGTTTATTTTAGGCTGTAATTCGCAAATTGGAACGTCCAAATACCTTAATTTCTCGAGTGTTTCCTGCAGTTCAACCTTCGTCATTTACTAAGAATCCTTCCAAAAAATCCTAATTGGGCCTTTTGGGGCCCACAGTTTCTCATTTGTGCCGAGTAAATAACACCACCTCAGGGGAAAAAGCAAGTCATTTTCCCTCGGCTCATTTTTCCCTTCTCCAACCCATCAGAGCCTCTGGAACTTTAGGACAGTAGAATCCATTTGTATTTCCCACTTCCCATTCGAATATTATTGAATGAACTTAAGCCGGACGCAATTACAATGAATCTTCTGATCGCTGTTCTTGTTCTGTTTTCATCCCCCAAAGGGCCGGAGGCTTATTACTATAACGGGAAATATATCGTGAAGCTCGGTATAATCGAGTGTCCTAATACGGGCAGCGCGACATTCAGACTGCTTATCAAGTCGCCTTATGAGCTATTCGATGCAACCGTAGATTCGAATGCTGTCCGGATGTGCTTGCCGGATGCCTCCTTGAGAAAGGTCCTCGGACTGGCCGGGAGATGGTACATCATCACGTTCGATGCGAAACTGAAAGTCGGGTCAACGCGGCATCTTCTCAGCCTGGAGAGTTACACCAGAAGAATTCACAAGAGACATTTCATTATAGATGTTGAAGGAACGGAACGATTACAAAAGCCCCTTGGAGTGAAGAGATGAGAAGTACATTACTATTACTTGCGGCGGTGGTTGGACTGGCACAAGCGCAGGATCGCGGAGCGATCAGGCTGAACAAACCGTACAAATGGGAGATGAACACGATACAGTCTCATCAGCCGCTCGCAAAAACCATCACAACCCAGTCGCTGGTGTGGACCACGCTCGGCCCCGCGCCGGTCAACAGCAGTTATTCTTTTTATTCGAACCATTACGGGAGCGTTTCAGGGAGAGTCGTTTCTCTGGCTGTGGACCCGACAGATTCAAACATAGTCTATGCTGCCGCTGCGGGAGGAGGATTATGGAAATCTGTGGACGGTGGGTCCTCCTGGACGCCATTGACGGACAATTTCCCAAGACTTGCTTCGGGATCGGTGGCCGTCGACCCGAATAACCCAACGACGATATATTACGGCACCGGAGAACTCAACTTCAACATCGACGGTTACCCCGGGACCGGCGTCCTGTATAAATCCACTGACGGCGGAGTTACATGGGCAACCGAGAATCTCCCGCCGGGAGGGGGATTGTATTACACGTCTAAGATCACAGTTGCGCCGAGCAACAGCAGCGTCGTTTATGCATCGGGATATTTTGACGCGTACAGGTCGACAGACGGCGGCCAGACATGGACCGAGCTCGACCTCACCAACGGCGCTGTCGATGATATTGCGGTCGATCCGTCAAACGCCGATGTGGTTTATGCATCATACGGCTCCGGCTTTTCGGGAGACAGCACCAATTATGGGATTTACAAATCGACAAACGGTGGCACCACCTGGACCTGGCTGACCAATGGCCTTCCCCCTGATTCCCAGGTAACCCGGATCTCACTCGCGATAGCCCCGGGCAACGACAAAGTCCTGTATGCGGCAATAAACGGCAACAAGCCGGGCAGCAGCACAGTTGATACAAACCGGGTTTACAAAACCACCGACGCCGGCTCCACATGGACGGTGCTTCCTTCCGTGTCCGACACTACCGACTTCGGAGGAGGTCAGGGGTGGTACAACAACGTCATCGCCGTCGACCCGAATAACCCCAACACAGTTTATCTCGGCGGAATAGACCTCTGGAAATCGTCGAACGGCGGCCAGACATGGACGAACCTCACCAACGGTTATGGCCCCTCCAACGGCAAGAATATCCATGTCGACCAGCACGCAATTGCCTTTGCAGGGGGAAGCAGCTCCACATTCTATATCGGCAACGACGGCGGCGTCTGGAAAACCACCGACGGCGGGACCCTTTTCACTAACTGCAATACGAATTTGCAAACGATTCAGTTCTACGATATATCCGCCGACCAGGCGAACCCGGCAATAGCAGTCGGAGGCTCACAGGATAATGGTACGGAGATGAATACCCAGCCGTCTTTGACATGGAATGAAGTTTACGGCGGAGACGGAGGCGAAGTCCTGATAGACCCCAAGAATACGCAGATTATTTATACCGAATACGTGAATGGCGCTATCCAGAAGTCTACGGACGGGGGAAGTAATTGGAGCCAAATATTCAACGAGACCGGGTATTGGCTGACGCCCTATCTCCTCGACCCGACAAACGACAACATACTCTACACCGCAACAAGCAAGATCTATAAATCCAACAACGGCGGGTCAACCTGGCATGCCGTAAGCGGAGATCTGGACCCGGCCGGCGATCTCGTCACAACCATGTCGATGTCACCGGTCGAGGACAGCGTCATTTATGCCGGTATAAGCGGCTACCGTGGCGGGCATGTTCCGAGCGACGACCACCTGTTCGTGTCGAGAAACGCCGGAACAACATGGACAGAAGTGACCGCGAATCTCCCCGCGGGCACGAATTTCTGCCAGGTAACCGCGGATCCGACCCAGATGGGGGTCGCTTATCTTGCCGTTCTCGTCGGAGGCCAGGGAGCCTCCACCTCACACGTCCTGAGGACTACCGACTACGGCAACACATGGTCGGGTATCGCTTCTACAACCAACGGATTTGCCAACGTTCCCACCAAACTGGTTTGCGTGGACTCTGTATCCGGCTACATATATGCCGGGACATATGAAGGAGTGTACAGGTCAACAGACGGCGGCGCTACATGGGCAATCTACGGTGACGGTCTGCCGAACGCGGTAGTCGATGGAATCGCAATTCAATATTCATCTCATGCTCTTCTGGTTGGTACACACGGGAGAGGAGCCTGGCAGGTAAGCGAAGTGACGGGAATTGCGACGCCCGTGAAGGTGCCGATGACGTTCACCGTAAATCAAAACTACCCCAACCCGTTCAACCCGACTACCGTTATCAGCTATCAACTGCCCGATGTCAGTCACGTTACGCTGAAGGTCTATGACATACTCGGACGCGAGGTAGCGACGCTCGTGGACGGACAGCAGAGTGCCGGCGCGCACCTTGCGACCTTTGACGCGAAAGGGCTGCCGAGCGGCGTGTACTTCTACAGGTTGACGGCGGGGAATCTCGTTGAGACCAGGAAGATGGAGCTGTTGAAGTAAATTTCACTGCGGCCGCCGCCCAGCAGCCGGCGGCCGTTGGTGTTAATTAAACTGCCGCAGGTTATCTTGTGACCATGCAACTTTTCAGGAAGCACATAAAACCTGCATGGACCTTCAAGAGCGGAAAGAAAATCTGGCGTCTCCTGCCCGGTCAGGGCGTTCTCGCCGTTGAACTACGTGACACGGACAACAAGGAGACCGAATTTGCCGCACTCGACATCACAACCGGCTCCCCCCTCTGGCAGAATCTGCAATTCGAGGAGAGGTGGTGGATAACCGTAAACAAGTTCCACCGCGACGTTCTGTTGCTCCAACAATTTGTCAAACCCGACATGCCGACTCCGGGTAAAATCTTTGCAGTCGACGCCATGACCGGAAAAGTCCTCTGGCAAAACGATGAACTCGCTCTTGTGAATGTCGTCGATGACCTGGTTTATGGACTTCGAAGCACATTCACTTCAGAGGAAATTGTCGGGGTAAATTGGAGAACCGGAGAATCCGCGGTCACTTTCTCTGCCGATGACCCGCGAACCCAGGAGATAAACGTGGCGCTCACCCGGGAAGAGTATATGCTGCCCGTTTCTCTCGAAGAGCTGGAGGATAACCCCCTTTCTGCAACTCCCCCCGTTCGGGTCGAGGCATTCCCGTCAGAAGCAAAAACGCCGTCCTTAATCGAAACAGGAGCCGACCGGCGCATTATCGGTTATCATCTGGACGCCGGAACCGATGAAAAGGGCGTCCACGTATACGAATCTCACATAAAGATCATCGACAGGGGCGGGAAAGTTCACTTCGAAGATACTACCGACAGAGGGGTTTACACCACTTTGCAGGACTTCTATTTCGTCGTTGACAACATACTGCTTTACGTCAGGAATTCGAACGAGATAGTGGCTGTAAACCTAAGCTGATTCAGGCTGCTCCAGGCTCTCTCCTGTCAGGGCTATCCTGCAAGCCTCTTTATAAGGACAGAAGACGCAGACCTTCTCGCGCGGGTACGTGGTGAGATTGAACCTGCCCGACCTGGCCTCGCGGACTTCTTCGTTTACGAACGATTCAGTTTCCCCAAGGAGCCCGGGCATCGTCTTCGGATACTCAGATGTGCTCGGGGTCTTCCTGTCGCTCTCGAAGCTCCTGTTATACCGCAGCTCTCCGTTATCGTCGCGCACGATGAAGTCGATTAAATCCCTTCCGTCCCCGGCACTGATCAACCTGTCTCTGTTCAACGAGACGAACGCCGCTCCCGCTACAATTCTGTTCTCTCCGCCTGTCTTCATCACTTCGTCAAATGCCCTGAGATAAAGGAGCAGCTGAGGATTTATCTTCTCGCGTATCACATCCTGATGATAGGGATTCAGGTAGGATGTCTTGTAATCGAAGATCGTCAGGCCGTTGGAATTGGAATCGATGCGATCTATTTTTCCCCGGAGCGAGACTTCACCGATCTTTACCGGGCCGACCGCCTCTTCGCCGCTTCCGCTCCGCATTCCGAATCCGAATTCGAATTTCTCAGGCATGAAGCCGTATTCCGAAAGTTTGGTCTGAACTTTAGAAAGGAAAAGCGTCAGAGTGCCTGGGACCGATTCCGTGCCAAGTATCGCGTTCCTTTCGACCTCGAAGAGATCGTGCTTGATGCCGAGTTCGTCCAAAACCCGGCGGCCGATGTCGAGCAGGAGCGCAATCTCGTCTTTGCTCCTGTCGAGCTTTCCCTGTCTCGCGAGTTCATCGTAAAACTTATAAAGAATCTTGTGGAGCACTGCCCCGCGCTCGATTGCACTCATAGAAGTCTCGATGTCAGCTACTTCCGCAATCTGCAAAATCCTCCGGACGAAGTATTGGAAACCGCACCTTGTCAGAGATTCTATTTGCGCCGCCGAGAAAGTCCTCGCACCCATACCGGCGCCAATTCTGTCGATAAGCTCCTTTTCCGTCAGCTTTCCCGCAAATTCGCTGTCTTTCGCCCCCTTATACCTTGCAGATTCGGCAGACTTGCATTTCGCCAGATTCGGCGGGAGGAGTCTTGACGCTTCCACTCCCGAAAATTTTTCGTGAAAATCCGGACAAAGTGACTCCGCCTCTATGAGGTCCTGCACGTTATAAATGTCGACGGCATGTCCTTCGGCCGATGCCGCGTCGAGGTGAGACACCTCGGCGGCATCTTCAAAAGCATCAATGAAAGACGACCTGATCAATCGAACTTCGTCACGCTGGACAGGGTAAACCAGGTAAAGCGACTTAGTGAACGAACTAACGGCCTGGTAAAACAGATGTCTCTGAAGATACGGCTGCATCTCGCGGTTTTCTTTCTGTACAGTCAGCGGCAGAAATATTTCCGGCACATATTTGGTCGGCAGCTCGCCTTCGGTAAGACCTACGATAAACAGATGATCGAACTCCAGTCCGCGTATTTCTTCGAGCGCCGTCACATAGACGCCGTAACCGTATTTCTGCCTGATATTGTACCGCGTCAGTGAAAGTGCGGCCCGGAGGTTCTCCATCCAAATTGTTACCGGAAGCAGACCGCTCCCTTTCACGGTCTCGACTTCCACAACCTCATCGAGCACCTCCAGTAACGAAGTCAGCGCGCGGGCATCCCTCTCCACAATCTCCGCCGCGAGGCCGCCGACATTAAGCCTTGCGACATTCTCATAGGCTCTCAAATTGGAGATCAGCAGGCCGACGGCTTCTCTAAATTCATCCGGTGACAGATTACGATTGAAAGGCGACAGCAGACGTTCAATAGAGTCGATCAGTCGACGTGCTTTTGACAGTATTGCGATGTCGTGGGCAATTTGTCCGGAGTTTTCGTCGGTTTCCTCCTGACTCAGTCCCCTTAGCATACTTAGCCGTGCGTCTATGGATTCTTTGAAGTTCTTCAATCCGCGCTCAAACCTGCAAAGCGCGGCGGCCGCGTACATCACGCTTCCCGCTTCGCGGGCATCGGTGTTCCCCCCTATCGTCAGGACTCTGTTTGTCACTGCCCTGAGAAGAGCAACGCGCTCGTAATCGGTTATCTTGATATCTATGAAAGAAAGGACGGCGTTGACCACCGTATTTGTTTCCAGCGTATACCTGTCGGTGATGTTTGCCGGGATCCCGTATTTTGGAAAGACTTCCCTGAAGATGCTCGAATAGTTTTGCGGCAGATAGGACGCGACGCAGATCCTGTCCAGGTTCTGCCCCGGATCCTTCTTCAGAATTTCCTTTATCTTCTTTGCCACGAACTCCGCTTCGCGGAGGTTGTCTCGCGTGCTTACGAGGTACACTTTGTCCCTGAGGTCGAGTCTGCTTTTCGGGTTCTCCTCGGAGAAGAGGTTCAAAGCCAGATAGTCTCTGATTGACGCCGGACCATCGCGGTCGGTATCGGATTCTCCCTTTTGGCGTCTGAATCCACGGCTGACCAGCTCGCCGGATGTCGACAGCATTGTCCTGAATA
>JAJYOS010000273.1 GCA_021796055.1 Bacteroidota bacterium | reverse complement strand
CGGAATGCGGACGATCGACATCCTGCGCTTCATAAAAGTCTATCTGAGATCATTCTTCTGATATTATGATAAAAACTAAACTGCTCGATAAATACGCCGATGCCCGGGCGGAAATGATCCTTCTGCTAAAGGAGCGCGGGATTGCCGACGAAAGCGTGCTGAAGGCGATGTCCGAAGTCGAGAGACACCTGTTTATCCCACTTCCCCTGCGCAACCATGCATACGACGATGCGGCACTCCCGATCGGCGAGGGGCAGACTATCTCTCAGCCGTACACCGTTGCCATTATGACAGAAGAGCTGCACGTCAAAGAACTCGACAAGGTGCTCGAGATTGGAACGGGGAGCGGCTATCAGACGGCCATCCTGGCGGCCATGGGTATAAGGGTGTTCACGATCGAGAGGCTCCCGGGTTTGCTCAAAACGGCGAAGCAGGTACTGGAAAGTCTCAACGTACGGTTCGTTTCCAAGATGAGCGACGGTACGATCGGGTGGCGCGAGTTTTCCCCTTTTGACGGGATACTCGTAACGGCAGGTGCACCGGAAATACCGAAGCCGCTGATCGAGCAGCTTAAAGTGGGCGGCAAGTTAGTCATACCGGTCGGCTCGCAGGACTTCCAGCAGATGAAGATTGTGACCAAAGTTGACGAGAACAACCGGTGCGAAATAATCGACAAGGCCGATTTCAAATTCGTACCGCTGATAGGCAAGGAAGGGTGGCACGAAGACGATAGCAGGTAGGCAGGCAATTGCCGTCGTCGGCCCGACCTGCACCGGGAAAACGAAGATAGGTATAGAGCTTGCGCAGCTGGTCGGCGGGGAAATAATCTCGGCAGACTCGAGACAAATATACAAACTCGCCACTATCGGCACGGCAAAGCCGTCGAAGGAGGAGCTGGAGGGAGTTCCGCATCATCTTATCGACATACTTCCGCTGGACGAGGAGATGAGCGCCGGAGTTTACTCCAGGCTTGCCAGAAAAGTCGCAGCC
Organism: Bacteroidota bacterium; assembly: GCA_021796055.1. The sequence continues at coordinate 6,921 of JAJYOS010000273.1, read as the reverse complement.
GAGATCTTTTCAAGGGGCCGCGTCCCGGTCATAGTCGGCGGCTCCGGGCTCTACCTGCGTGCGCTTATCGACGGTCTGTTTGAGGGGCCGGAGGTCGATGGGGAGACGAGAGCAAATCTCAGGAAGAGGTTACGTTACGAAGGGGCGGAGAAGCTTCTCGAGGAATTGAAACGGGTCGATCCGAAAGCCGCGGAAGGTTTACTACCCCAGAACTATAAGCGGATATTGAGGGCGCTTGAAGTCTGGCACGGTTCCGGGACAAAGATTTCGGAATTGCGGGAGCTTAAACCTGATACGCCGGATTTCACAACCATTCAATTCGGGCTTCAGGTCGAACGAAAAGAGTTGTATCGCCGGATAGAAAAGCGTGTCGACGGAATGATCGAGCAGGGCCTTGTGGATGAAGTTAAAGATATCCTTCGCCGCGGATTCGATCCGGCTCTCAATTCATTACAGACCGTCGGCTATCGCGAGGTCGTCTCTTACCTCCAGCAAAGGATGCCGTTCGAAGAAATGGTTGATTTGGTAAAGATGAACACGCGGCGCTACGCAAAACGGCAGATGACATGGTTTCGGAAGGACGGAAGAATAATCTGGATAGAAACGGGCGGGATTGGACCCGCTCAGGTTGCAGGGGAGATCAGTTCAATGCTTGGGAAATTGCCCGGCAACTCTCAGGCAACAGGGCGATGAAGTTCAAAGCCTCCGGATCGCACCGCCGTCAAGACAAGAGTTGGTCGACCGTAAACTATCCCTGTGAAAAGGCGGCAATTATGGCTTCCGCAGCCTGAGAGGCATCGCCGATTGTCTTTACAGACCCCATCCTCGCCTCGTGGCCTTCAGCCGTGAGGGCTTTGTTCATCAGGTCGACCACCGGTCTCCAAAAATCCGTGACGAGCACTATCGGCTTTCTGTCGATGATATCCTTGTTCATCAACTCCCAAACGGCGGCGAACTCGACGAGCGTGCCCGTCGCCCCCTTCAGAACCATGTAGGCGTCCCCTATCTCGACAAGCCTCTCCAGCCTCTCATAAAGGGAAGCCGTGTGGACCTGAACATTTACGTACTGGTTTGGTGTCGGAGAGAAGGCCGCAAATGTAACCCCGATTATCTTCACGTCTGATTCGGAGGCTCCCTTCGATACCGCTTCCATTATCCCCCCATAACCCCCCGTACACACAGATATCCCCGCCCGGGCAAGCTTTTTCCCGATGAGTTCAGCATCCTCGTATTCTTTCGATCCCTCGACAGGGCTGCTGCTTCCGAAGACGGTTACAATCTTGCCCTGAGAGGGGTGTGGGGGTTGTGTTTCAGACACAAAATCTAGTTGTAAATCGTGATCCTCTGGCCGGGACGGATATCCCGTTCAGCCGTAGTATTCCATTCTTTGAGCTGGTCAAGAGATACGCCGAACTTTTTCGCAATGCTCCAGAGAGAATCGCCGGGGCGTACTCTATAAACCGTCCGGGAATCAGAATTATCTGCGATCAGGCCTGTCTGGTCGGCGCCGGTGTTGATGGCTGTCGATGCAGCCGCTACTCGCAAGCGCTGACCGATGCTAATCCTGTTGGAACGCAGGCTGTTCCATCGTCGAAGGTCGGTTACGGTAACGTGGTAAAGCGAAGCAATTCCTATCAAAGTCTCGCCGCTCCTCACCCTGTGGAATCCGGTAGGGGATGTCGTGGTGGGCGGGGGATCAACCTGTGCTTGTGCGACGGTCTTTCTGCTCGTCTTGGCGGCCATCACAATCAGCCTCATTCTGGGCCGGATCATCGTTCCGCGAAGATGGTTCAGTCTCTTCAGCCGCGCTACCGTTGTACCGTAACGGGCAGCTATCTCACCAAGGGTTTCACCCCTCCTCACGACGTGAATCGACGATGTCGTGCTCCCTGTGCGCTCTGCAACTCTCTCACCGCGGGCGTAATATGAACTTCTGACGGGAATCAAAAGGAGAGTTCCGGCCATCACTCTTCTGGTCCGCCAGGACAGGTCGTTCGCAATTCTCAGTGAACGGAGTCCGACACGGTATCTTCTGGCAATTCCGTAAAGCGTTTCGCCGTAGCGAACGCGGTGGAACGTCCATGTCAACTTGGCAGATTCGGGAATTTTCTGATAATCTTCGGCAAACACAGGACCCATCCCCTGCGGCACCAGTAGGGGATAGCCGCGTCCGTCAAAATCGGGCGGCGTCACCGCATGCACGAGTTCCGGATTCATCTTGATGAGCGTATCGAGGCTGACCCCGGTCGCTTCGGCTAGGACTTTCAGCTCAACGCTGTCGGGAATCCTCACCGTATCGCATGGAGCCGGTGCGGCTGCGACGCTGTCGCTAAAACCGTACTCAGTCGGGTTCATTGCTATCAGAGTGACCGCTATGTACTGCGGGACGTAGTTCCTGGTCTCACGTGGCAGGAAGCGTTTTATTTGCCAGAAATCCCTGTCGCCCCCGCTCCTGCGGATCGCCCTCTCGACGGAACGCGTTCCACAGTTGTAGGCCGCTATGGCTAAGTACCAGTTGTTGTAGTAATTGTAAAGGTCTTTCAAGTGTTTTGCGGCGGCTTCGGTTGCAAGAACCGGATTCCGACGCTCATCATACCACCAATTCGAGTGAAGCCCGTAAAGGTTTCCCGTCGAGCGGATAAACTGCCAGAGTCCTACGGCTCTCGCCCATGATCGCGCGGTCGGGTCGAGACCGCTTTCCGGCATGGACAAATAAGCGATCTCTGCAGGAAGGCCTTCCTGCAGGAAAATCTTCTTCATTGTGGGCATGTACAAACCGGAACGGTAAATCCAGTTTTGCATGTGCCATCTTCCGCGAGTCGTGAAGAATTCTATATTCTGCTCGACAAACCGGTTCATGACAAGCGGTATGGTAGTCTTGGGAGCGGCCTGCTTTGGGAACTTAGCTCCGGCAATGCTTATTGAATCGACTATCTGTGAGAGTTTCTCCTGAAGGGCGAAAACCGATGTACCAGGCTCCAGGTTCTGAACGCTCGAAATGTATGTCTTGTAATCGTTTATTATCTGCTGGCTGAGAGCCACGAAGTCCTTGTTTTCTTCAATGTCGGGGTAGTAGCTCAGATCGTTCAGGACATCTATGCTGTTTTCGAATTGGATTACCGATGAATCCTGTGCCCCCATTTTCTGCAGCCTTATTGCGTCGGTATAATATTCCCGTGCCAGTGCCATCAACTTGTCAACAGCGTCATCGTCCGTGAGAATTGAATCAGGGCCGCTTAAGGTGGTCAATTCGGTTTGTTGGACTATGGCACGCCTGCTCATTTCCACGGAAGACTTCAAACTAAGCGAGTCTTGTTGTGACTCGGCTTTAACCTGAGCCTCCACGGATTGTGATTTCTGAAGCTCTTTGTTCGAAGAGCAGGAGAATGAAATAGTCGCTAACAAGCCCCCAATAATCAGTAGGAAAGAGTTCTTTCTTTGCATTGGCCTCGTTCGTTTGGAAATACCTATCAATATAGGCGTGTCCTAAGTTTTTGTCAAGTAAAAGTTTAAGCGGTGACTGAAACTGCCGGATATTTCAAGACTTAACCTCTGATCATAGTATCGGACAACCTGAAGGGATCTGTAGTACCGCAACCCCTCTACGGCCCAGGCTGGGAACCCCGTTCGTTCAGAGAGGCGGGATATTTCCCGCCTCATGCTTCTCCAGGTTCAGAAAACGACCGGTTCTTCGTACACGCCGAACACCTCTTTCAGCGTGTTACACATCTCACCCAGCGTCACATACACACGCGTGGCTTGAAGCAGCTTCGGCATCAAATTCGATCCATCTTCAGCGGCCCTTTTCAGTTCGGATAGAGAGTTTTCCGCCTCCACTTCGCTCCTGTGAGCCCGTACCTCCTCGATTCGCTGCCGCTGCTTAATTTCCACCTCTTTTGGTATCTCGAGAATCGGGATGGATATCTGCTCGTTTTCCTGCACGTATTCATTAACCCCCACGATAATCTTCTCCCTCCTGTCGAGCTCCTGCTGATACCGGTATGCGGCATCCGCTATTTCGCGCTGGAAGAAGCCCTGCTCAATGGCGGCAATTACACCGCCAAGAGAGTCGATCTTCTCGAAATATCTTTCAGCCTCCCGCTCCATTCTATTGGTGAGATTCTCAATGAAGTAGCTTCCGGCAAGCGGGTCGATTGTGTTCGCAACGCCGGTTTCGTGTGCCAGGATTTGCTGCGTACGTAGGGCAATAGTCACCGCCTTTTCGCTTGGGAGTGCAAGCGTCTCATCCATGGAATTAGTGTGGAGTGACTGAGTTCCGCCAAGAACCGCGGCCAAAGCCTGGTATGCCGTACGGACGATGTTGTTTTCGGGCTGCTGGGCGGTCAAAGAGCATCCGGCAGTTTGTGTGTGAAATCGTAGTGTCCATGTTCGCGGATTTTTTGCACCGTATTTGTCTCGCATCCGCCGGGCCCAGATTCTCCTCGCCGCCCTGAACTTGGCGATCTCTTCGAAGAAGTCGAGATGAGAATTGAAGAAGAACGAAAGCTGAGGGACAAATTCGTTCAGGTCCAGGCCGGCGGCGATTCCGGCTTCTACATAAGCGAACCCGTTAGCAAGCGTAAATGCCAATTCCTGGGCAGCAGTCGAACCTGCCTCCCTGATGTGATAGCCGCTTATTGAAATCGGGTTCCACTTCGGCATTTCCTTCACGGCATACGCGAACATATCCGTGATGATTCTCATCGACGGATTCGGGGGATATATCCATTCCTTCTGGGCAATGTATTCCTTCAGGATATCGTTCTGGATCGTACCGCGAAGTTGAGGTGCCATCACGCCCTGCTTTTCTGCTACGACAATATAGAAGGCCAACAGCATGGCGGCAGGTGCGTTTATGGTCATCGAAGTAGAAACCTTGTCGAGCGGAATTCCGTCGAAAAGAACTTCCATATCGGCAAGTGAACTGACTGATACGCCGCAGAGTCCGACTTCGCCCTCCGAAAGAGGATCGTCTGCATCCCGTCCCATCAGAGTGGGGAGATCAAAAGCCACGCTTAGACCGGTCTGACCGTTTTCGAGGAGGTAGTGGTAGCGTTTGTTCGAGTCTTCGGGCGTTCCAAAGCCTGCAAACTGTCGCATGGTCCAGAGTCGCCCGCGGTACATCGTCTGATGTATCCCGCGTGTGTAAGGAAATTCTCCCGGAAAACCTATGTCGTTCCGGAAGTCGAGGTTCTCGATGTCATCAGGGGTGTATAACGCATCGATCGGTTCACCGCTCACGGTGGTGAATTTTGCAGGCCGGGTTTCTCTCGTCGCTGCCTCTTTTTCCCACTCCGCTTTTCGCTTCTTAATCTCATCGATGGAGTTGTTCATTGAATCACCTTTTCCCTTTTGATTCGGCGGTAAGAATCGGATATGATCTTTACCACTGCCGCGCACATTAGAAGGTATCCGGCCAGAAATGGTATCCAGTCGAAAGACGTCGGTGCATAGTTTCCCAGGCCTTTTGGGCCCACGGAAAATAAGATATGAAAAATTTTCCCCGTAAACGAGTATAATACCACGAAACAGCCTGCAGCGAACACCCATGAGTTTCGGCCGCCGATCCTGACCTCGTCCGACCTGTCGGCCAGATTAATGAGGGCAAGGGAACCCGCACCAAGAAGAATAGAGATCAGCACAGGTGTGAGGACGGGGCCGATCCATGCCACCGGAATCAGGAAGAGTATGTCGAAGCTCAGCAGCGAACTTGGCCAGCCGATCATGAGTTTGAGAAAGACATAGTAGAATATGTCCCAAAGCGCAAATGCGTATATGAAAAACATCCACTTTTGAAGCTTGTTTCTCCCGGCCAGGAGCCCAACCGCCAGGAGCATTATTACAGTCGCCGCTTCGCGCCCCACCTCTATGAGTGCAAAATTGGGTTGCAGATACTTCATGGGGAATACTTCCGAGACGCTCCCGAAAATCATTTGCCGGAGGTAGACGACTACCGCGGACTCGACATATGCCATTGCTATCGCGTATATGGAGACCGTAAAAGCCTTTTTCACGCCGCCAATTTCTGCAAGTTGATCGACTCTTTCAATGTCAGCCGGAAGCCGCATCGTCCGGCGCTTCGTGCGAAGTTTCTTGATTTGCTAAACCCTCATGTTTAAATTGCTTAAAGAGAATTTGATGAGGACAAGAAGAGGGATCGCAATACTCGGCTCTACCGGGTCGATTGGAAAGAGCAGCCTTGACGTTATCTCAAGTATGAACGAGCATGGCGAAGACTACTATGTGACATATTTGGTCACGAACAAGAACGTCGATCTCCTCTACCAGCAGGTAAAGAAGTACAACCCCATCGGAGTGGTAATAATCAATGAGGAGCGCGCCAAGCAGTTTCAATCCTACCTGAACGGCGAGAAACTGAACGTCTATTCCGGAGAAGCGGGCCTTGCGGAGGTGATGTCCCGGGGAGAGTTTGACGTCCTGATCAGTTCGCTTGTCGGTTTTGCCGGGCTCCGGCCGACACTGGAAGCCCTTCGTGCGGGGAAAACGGTAGCACTGGCCAACAAGGAGACACTGGTCGTGGCCGGAGAAATTGTGAATGAGACTGCGCGCGAGTATCGTGCTAATGTTGTCCCGGTAGACAGCGAACACAGCGCTATCCTGCAGTGCTTCACCGGCGAAGATAAAGAGTCGATTGCCAAGCTGATACTTACCGCCTCCGGTGGACCATTTCTGAACAGGAGTAAAGAGGACCTTGAAAAAGTCACCGTTGAAGAGGCGCTGAACCACCCGAACTGGCGGATGGGAAACAAGATTACGATCGATTCCGCCACCCTGATGAACAAAGGTCTTGAAGTTATTGAAGCGCATTATCTTTTCGATCTGCCGCCCGAGAGGATAGAAATCGTCGTTCATCCGCAGTCCATCATACATTCGATGGTTGAATTTGTCGACGGTTCGATA
>JAJYOS010000272.1 GCA_021796055.1 Bacteroidota bacterium | reverse complement strand
AAGTTCGCAGGCAACGCGCATCTCATAGTCGGCGCCCTGGAGGTCAACTCCCAGCTCCGCAAAGCAATTCCCGACCTGAGTCCGGAGTCGCAGTTCGTCAGAGAGGTTATCTCCGCTCATCGGTTTGGAATCCACGCCCGAGCTAATCTCTCGCAGGAACAACCAGAGGAACATAATCCTCCATCCGGAAAGGGACTTATCATCTGTCTTGGGCAGTACTTTAGAGATAAAATTCTCCCCGAGTTTTGACTTGTAGTGAAGATGAATCGCTAACAGATGCTCGTAGTGAGAAGTGTTCGGTGCGGCTGCATGGACCTTCGATAGAGGAGAATGCCGGTATTTTGCCACGGCAGAGTTAAGCTTTTCAACTTTCTCCTCATATGCCCGAGCCCTATCTGGCCTTATTCTCCCCTTCTGGAACCCCTCTCTCAGATATCTCAAGCTGCCGGCGTTGATCGCTTCGTAGAAGGCAGAGTGAACTTCCCTAAGCTTCAGGTTGTAAAGCTCCTCCTCCATCGAAGAAACTCCCCGCCCGTCAAGTAAGCTGCAGAGTTCGTCGTAGGGCAGATCCTTCGTGGACTGAACCTCTCTAAAACCAACGAAGACATTGTATTTATATGCACCCAACTCGATATATAGGCCATCTTTCCTGATTGATTTTGAAGCCCTTATGTACTCGGCATCGGTGACCATGTCCCTGAAGATGCAGTAGTCGTTTCGCCCTGCGGACAGAGATAAGCCATCAGCTAGCGTACGCTGCGCGAGTCTGCCGCCGGGGCCGCGGAATGCAACCGAGGTCTTGACCCAACCCGCTGCATGTGAATACCGGTTATTGTAGACGACCAGATTTCTCTCTTCGCCGACGCCATTGCTGTACGCAAACACGTCTTCGTTAACAGTACCATTAGCGGTGAAGAAATCATACAGGAGGAAATTATCGACGTCGCTGAAGATATGGCGCATCCTCAGGAGCGGAAAAATCTCGCGATCATGCCGGGCGACCATTCCCTCATCCGGGCGTTCATCACGATAAGCCCTCTTGAATTCCATTCCATACTTTTCTGTCAACCCCTCGATCTGGCCGTGACCAAACATGGGAAGACCGGGCATGGTGGACATGAGCACGCAGACACCAAAGTACTTGTCGTCCTTACCGAACTGAGCTATAGCCGTATCTTCATCCGGATTATTGAGAAAATTCACGAAGCGTCTGAGTATCTGGGGGTTATACTCGAGTGTATTCTTTATTACCTGGCGGTAGTTGGAGTTCTCTTCCCTCTTCAGCATGTTCATGAACGCACTATTGTAGACGCGGTGCATACCCAGCGTCCTGACGAAATAGCCTTCCATCAACCAGAATGCCTCCGCGAGCAGAAGAGTGTCCGGCGCTTCTTTCTGAACCCTGTCGACGACTTCCCTCCAGAATTCGAGCGGCATGACTTGATCAAATTGCTCTTTGCTCATCGAGAAGTTTGAACGCGAAGGTATGGCCCCGCCCGTTCCCGGCTCCGGGAACCAGAGTCGCTGGTAATGCTTCTTGCTGAGCACCATTGCCGCGTCGAACCTTATTATAGGGAACATCCTGGCAACGTGCAGAATGGCCTGTATCACCGCTTCCCTGACCTCGGGCTTCGTGAAATCCAGCTGTGCAGTATCATTCCACGGCATGTGGGTGCCGTCGTTTCCGTGGTAAATATATCCTACATCGCCTGTCCACCTATCCAGCCGCTTGAACACGACCGCGGCGTCTCTCTTACTCCAATAGCCATCTTCGATGAATACCCCGACCCGCTCGTCGCTGCTGAGATCCGGACCGGTGAATGAGTAGTTCGGATATGGGGGATACCCGGCATTCAGGAACCAATCCGGATGGTTGATTAGCCAACGTGAATCGATACCCATGTGATTGGGCACCATATCGCTCGCGAGCCGGATCCCGTAGCGTGACGCTCGGTCCCTTAGATTCCTGTAGGCGTCTTCTCCGCCGAGATCCTCCGCGATGTCGTAAGAATTGAGGGAATACGCCGACGCTATCGCATCCCGATTCCCGTTCAAGTGCTTGATTTTTTGCGAGGCCTTACTGCGTACCCAAATGCCAATAAGCCAGAGTCCCGTGAATCCTCGTCTCGACAGAATTTCCAGTTCCTCATCGGGAATGTGATCGAGCCGTGTGATTAATCTCTGATACTTCCGACTCAGCTGGTCAAGCCAGACGAAGGCGTTCTTTGCTACAAGGACAAGTTTCGGCATCCAGCTGAGATCGGGGGTAAAGTTTTCAGGTTCAAGTTCCGCGCCCACCCCGCCAAACCTCAGCACCGGCTGCGGACCCTTCTCGCCGAAGCCCTCGAATCCCGCCTGTCTGACATTCGGCATTCTCGCCTTATCTGCCTGAGCTTGCGCGAGCATCAGGAAATACTTCCCTTCCTCTTTGATAAAATCGATCGCCCCCAGAAGCCGCATGAGATAAGGCGATTGTCCGATTATCTTCTCCCAATTTTTCACTATGAACTGAAGCTGATCGGTAATCGAATCCGGATGGGCTTCTATCGGTGCCAGGAGCATCTTGATGAGCGGCGAATCTGCGGGGCCATATCTCGGTTGTGTATCGAAGAATTCGTCGGTCTGGGAAAGGATTTGCGCGTAAGATGTTTTCTTTCGAATCACCGAGTCGTCGATGAGTTCAGAAATCCCGGCGAACGCAGGATTCCTGTTCTCCAACCAGAGCAACATGAGTTCCTTTACAACGATGTGCCTTCTCGCAATTCCTGCGTCCTCTTTCGCGATGAAATCGCGCGCGGACTCTTCCTGACGGTACACCGAGGTCGGCGGAAACGAGTCGATAAACGCCAGCTGAGAACTGAGCAGATCCTTCTCTCCGACGTTTTTCTTCAGCCATTCTTCCAGCTTCGCAAACGCATCAGGATTTTTCTGGGTGACATATGAGTCTATCACGAAGTGGAGCACTTCATGGAAAAGCCCCATCGCGTTTATCTCGCTCGCGGATATCTGAATTGCTATAGGTGCAGACGCATCCGAAGCTGGACGGGCGTGTTTCCGCTTCTCGTTTATCTTCGATGCGAATAGCTGCGCCGCTCGCGAGTTGGAAAAGATCACGTCTCCCGTTATGGAGAAAAACGTTTCTTCAAAATCATATTTGTCACGCGACTTGCGCGAGATGTGAAATTCGTATGTCGGATTCGCGTCCGATGGGGGCACGGGATTTTGCTGAGTAGTCATTAACTTCAACTTGAATCTATTTAAACGCGCCCAAAGATGCCAATTACAGGACGATCTCCTGTGCTAAAGACCTCCCTGTTGTCTCAAATCGAGTGAATATGGCACACCTGGATGGGCGGAATAATTCATTGGGCCCGCTTCTTGACTTTGATGGCACGCTTGTCTAATTTCATTCGAATTTCAAACAAATTACCGAGGAGGGAATCCTAATGAAACGTCTACTGCACGGGGCAACTTATCTGTTGGTGGCATCGCTCTTCGCGACCAACCTCCTACTTACCGGATGTGGGACCAGCCAGGAAGCAACGCAGGCTTCGGCAAGCGCCGATTCCCTGAGCATCGAGAATCAGAAACTCCAGGCCGACAACTCACAGCTTAAGAAGACGAATGCACAACTAGATCAGGACAAGAAGGCCCTGAATGCAAAAGTTGCGGATCTCACTTCGAAACTGGGGCAGAGCAGCCAGCAGTGGCAGGATCTTCAGGACCTGCAAGCACGGGTAAATCAACTGGATTCAGAACTCACGATTCAGAAACAGATCAATAGAGACCTCAGCGCAAAGAGTGCTGATATGGCAATGGAGTCGATGGGATCCGGCACGAGCACTGTTACCACCCGCGCCGAATTCCAACAGAAATACGACGCTGCCCTTAAGTCATTCAGGGGACGCAGCTACAAAGATGCTCTCGCGAATTTCCAAGACCTCAGCATGAGCAAAGCCAATCCCCCCATGGTCGGCAACGCATTCTACTGGATGGGTGAGTGCTACTACGCGATGCGTCAATACTCAGACGCTGTCAAGGCGTTTCAGAGCGTGCTAACCTTCCCGAAGAGTTACAAGGAAGGAGCCGCGTACATAATGCTGGGGATGTCGTATCTGCGATTAGGCGACAAGGATCAGGCCAAGACAACGTGGGAGACTCTCATACAGAAAGATCCCAAGTCACAGTACGCTGCCAAGGCTAAAGAGTACCTTAGCCAGCTGTAACAGAAGCAGCTCCATCGGATTTTAGCAAACCGCTGTTTGGCTATAGGCCGGCAGCGGTTTTTATTTTGTCCGCCAGTTCCGTCTCCCCGGTTTCCCCATTTGTCCCGATCATGAAGAACCCGTCCCCGTTCTTCAACGCATAATTCAAAAGTATTCTTAGCGGAACAAAGTCTCCGGCAATTACCTGCGATTCATCTGAGAGGAAATTCAAACCCGGCTCAAGCTCGTTCTCATCCGCGACCACCGGACCGAAGACCAGCCCTCTGGCGACACGGTACAACTCCACGCCGTGATCCCGCCGCCACCCACAGACGAAATTCGCTCTACCGATGGGACCGTTGAGAAACCTGAGTCGTGAGGACGTTTTCTCGAGCACTTCGATGAGATCCCGGGCTACCGCGGCGTCTTCAAACTCGAGCTTCTTAGAGAGCTCGTCCAACCTCATTCGCAACTCTCCCGTCAGCTTTTCAAATGAGCCGGTTAGGAACTCCTCGACCGCCTCAACCTCCTGATTGTACACCTCAGCGCCCACATTCCCCCGGCACGGCGCGGCACACCTGTCGATATAGAAGTAGAGGCAAGGATCGAAGGGTTCGGCGAAGTCCTTCTCGCACTTGACAAGTTTGAAATACTTATCCGCGCCATACAGGACCTGCTCAGCGATGAATGAGCTCTCGAAAGGCCCATAGTACCGCCCCTCGTCCCCAAGCTCATATACCAAATCGAGGCGTTCGAATTTCTGTTCGGTGGATAATTTTATGAACGGGAACCGTCTCGAATTGACCAGTTGCGAGTTGAACCGGGGCTGGTGACGCCTGATAAGCTGAAGCTCTCTGAGGAAGGCGTTTAACTCCGATGCTGTCGCTTCCCATTCGAGCCTCCGCGCCTGGGCGAGCATCTTTCTCACCTTCTCCGCGTCCCTGGCATTTTCGGTAAGATAGGAAGCCATTCTCAGCTTAAGGTTTTTTGCCTTCCCGACATAGATTATCTCATCTTCCGAATTGTATACTCTATACACTCCGGGTGCGTTGGGAGCTGCCGTCATGGCGCGCTTGAAAACGTTCTGGTTGCGGTGCCGGTCTATCTGATGAGGAATATTCTGAAAGCGAAGTAATTCTTCCAGGCTGACCACTTCGTGCCGTTCCCTGATCAACTCGAGAAGTTCAATCAGCAAATGGGCCGTCGCCCTTGCATCGCCATAAGCACGGTGCCGTCCGCTGATTTTTATACCGAGATAGTGGCAGACCTGGTCCAGTGCCTTCCTGGGGAGCTGTGGAAATACTCTCGAGCTCAGCTTACGCGTACAGAGTTGCGGCATTTCAAAGTCGAACCCCGCCCTGCTCATCTCGTTCTTGACGAATGAATAATCGAATTGCGAATTATGCGCTACGAATACGGTTCCTTCCAGGAACTGGCCGATTTGCAGCGCCGCATCTTTGAACTGAGGGGCCCCGTACACCATCTCGTTGCTGATCCCCGTCATGTTTCTTATAAAATTCGGAATATGCCTTCCGGGGTTTAACAACGTCACAAACTGGTCGACGATCTTCCCCTTATACACTTTGTACCCGGCAAATTCAATCATCCTCTCATCAGCCGCCATAGCACCGGTCGTTTCCACATCCACCACGGTGAATACGGTGTCACCGAAGTCATCAAATTGATTTGAATCTATCTCGTACATCGCCTATTGAGCTTCCTCCAGCAGGCCGCGTAACCCAACTGCCACCCTGTCACCCACTGCCTCAACAATGTTGTCAGGAACACCGTCGTAATGCTTTGATTTTACACGCATATCACACATCTCATTGACATAATCTATAACAATAAATTTCCCTTCGGCCGTAAGTGCAATCTCCGTGGAGAAGAAGTCGAGCCTGCAAACCTGGTAGATTCGCGACACGATCCTCTCAATTTCCTCAAGCCTGTACTCGCTGATCTCCTTTTCAGTCGCCTCAAAGTAGATGTGCGTCTGGTCGTCCCACCAGCACGTCAGAATCTTGCCGAACACATAAAAAGGCCTGAACCAGGCTCTCCTTCCGTCGAGAATTGCCGGTTCGACCCTGCTCTGCAGCAAGTATTTATCGTTCTTGTGGTGCTGCCTGGTTTCTATCACCTCCTGCAGCCCCTCGGCGCCCGTTACAACTCCGACTCCGCCGCCAGTAGTGTTGGCGGGCTTGATGATAAACGGGCGCCCGAGTTTCGCCAGTTCTCCGATGCTTAGTCTTACTTCCTTCTGAGCGCTGTACGGGGAGATTATGATAGTGTAAGGGACGAATATGCCAGCAGTGATAAATTCCAGATGCATCGATGCCTTGTCCGAAGCGTGGAGGATTCCTGCGGGGTCGTTGACCACGTAGCTCCCGCTGCCAATCAGGTTGCTGACGATTGCCGCACATGTTTCGTCGGCGTCCGAAGCGCGGTCGATAACCGCCCTGAAGAAAATCTCCTCCCGTTCCACTTTTTTGAGGAGGGTTGGAAATTCGCCGGCACGGAACACGCGGCTCGAAATGTTCTGCAACTTCATCCCATTCGAAACGATCTCGACAAAATCGTCGTCGTATTCCCATTCATAAAATATCGCGCAGTCGGTTGTTTCCATCGTCGTTGACAATTTAACAAGGTTTTTCATCACTTGGTCAATCCGCCGCCTCATCTCCCTAAGTTTTAACGGCTGCATCTTCGCTCATGTTCCGCGAAACCGCATGTTCGGGTTCCAATTATTTGGATTGAATATCGCGGCGAGTGCACATAAATTCTGGATTCAGATGAAGAAGGGATCAGACACAGTTCCGAACGAAGTTCTGGACAAGATCATAATCCGGGGCGCACGCCAGCACAATCTAAAATCCATAGATCTGGACCTGCCGCGCAACAAATTCATAGTCATAACCGGTTTGAGCGGAAGCGGTAAATCCTCGCTCGCCTTCGACACCATTTACGCGGAAGGACAGCGCCGATACCTCGAGACCATGATGGCCTACGCTCGCCAGTTCCTCCAGATACTGGAGCGACCGGACGTCGACCTTATCGAAGGCCTGAGTCCTTCGGTGGCTATAGAGCAGAAAACCATAAGTACTAATCCTCATTCCAGCGTGGGAACGGTCACTGAAATCTATGATTACGTCAGGCTGCTTTTCGCGAAAGTCGGGACTCAGTTCTGCGTCAACTGCAACATACCCGTTCAGCAGCAGACGCCTGACCAGATTGTCCGGACCATCCTCACCGATTTCACCAACCGAAACGTCCTCCTCCTTGCCCCGCTGGTCATCGGAAGGAAAGGACACTACAGGGAGCTGTTTCGCGAGCTGATGGCGGAGGGTTTTGTCCAGGTCAGGGTCGACGGTACGCTTCGGGATCTCCAGGATGGGATGGAAGTATCGCGTTACGGTACTCACAATATTGAGCTGGTTGTCGATAAATTGAAGGTCCAGAAGAAATCGGCATCGAGACTCCGCGAGTCAATGAAGATGGGACTCGAAAGAGGCTCGGGCACTATAATTCTCCACGACCACGATCTGAAGAAAGACACTTTCTTCAGCAGGCTGCGTTCTTGCCCCAAGTGCGGGACCAGTTATCCGGACCTCGCTCCAAACTCGTTTTCGTTCAACTCAAAGTTCGGGATGTGCAGGACCTGTGGAGGAACGGGGCTCAGCAGAGACATCACGCCGGAGGCGATCATTGTAGACCCG
>JAJYOS010000271.1 GCA_021796055.1 Bacteroidota bacterium | reverse complement strand
CCATCGCTCCTGTTCCTGAGCTCGTCAGGGTCAAAACCTCGTTCTTCGTCTGAAAAAGGTATTTGAGATTCTGGTTTACACTCGTAAGGATTTCTACGAATTCCGGATTTCTGTGATGAATTATAGGCTCTGCCATCGTGAGCATCACGCTTTCTGGAATCGGCGTGGGCCCAGGCGTAAATAATCTCTTCTTCATTTTAGATCTGCTCCAATTGTTGTGTTGATATTAGAAAATAGAGATTCAGAGGCTTCTATTCAATCTGAATAAACATCCATTAGTTCAGCTCCGAACCTCAGCAAGTTACCAAACCCAAACCCCGGCACCACGAATGTCTTGACGCGGTAATCGCCGGAGATTCCGGCCATGGCCGCCGCGTATTGGATCGCCTTCTCCAGACCGCCGTACTCATCTATAAGGCGGAGGTCCTTCGCCTGCTCTCCGGTGTAAACTTTCCCCTGCGCCAGCTCATCGACACGAGCCATGCTGAGTTTCCGCCCCTCAGAAACCTTTTCCTTGAAATCCGCGTAAGTCTGGTTCAGAAATTCGTCTACATATTTCATGTCCTTCTCGTCCCACTTATGCAAAGGATTGAGCACGCCCGATGCATCCCTGCTCTCGTATTGCTCGACGTTTCCTCCGAGATCTTTCTCGATGAAATCAGTTAGGACAGGAAACGAAATCAAAACACCAATACTTCCTGTGAGCGTAGCCGGTTCGGCGAAAATCCTCTTCGTCCCAACCGCCACATAATATCCCCCGCTCGCAGCGACATTTCCGAATGATGCCACGACCGGCTTCTTCTCCATAGCTTCCCTGATGGCATTGTATATCTCATCGGACGCGAGCGCCGATCCGCCTCCGCTGTTCACCCGAAGAACTATCGCTTTGATATTCTTATTCGCGACAGCTTCCTTGATTTGGCTGATTACGGTTTCCGAACCGGTCAGACGGTCCCCACCCAAGAACGGTATTGGAAATGGCGAAGGAGGTGAACTCTTCCCAGTAATTATCGTTCCGTAGACACCGATGACCGCGACCTCCGGTCTCCTCCCCCACCGGGTCTCCCAGTAACGAATATGCTCCGGGTCAACTATTCCGTTCCCTTCGGATGTTCCGAGCACTTCCTTGCGTACGTCTTTCTCGAATCGATCGAAATACGCCACCCCATCGATCAGATGGAGCCGCGCTGCAGCAGCGGACGAAATCAACCCGGCGAGATCGGACTTGAGACTATCGTCAAGCGTCATGTTCCTGTTCACTTCGATCTGCTTCACCATCTGCGCATACACGTCATTGACGAGTCCCTGTATCAGCTTCGCCTGGTCGGGGGTCGCCGAATCGGTGTACATGGTGTGAAATGTCGACTTGTATTTACCGGCGGTCTTCGCGTTCCACTCAATATGAAGCTTGTCAAAAAGTCCTTTCAGCCGCACAATATCGAAATCGATTCCGTAGCTGGCGATGAACGAAGTCTGGGGCATGTAGATCCTGTTCGCTGAACTTGCCAGGTAAAGCTCATTGACCCCGCTGTCATCGGCAAGGTACGCGAAGACTTTCTTTCCTTTGGAGCGCACGTACTCAACCGCGTCCGCGAGTTCCTGAGTTTCGCCCGCCAGCGCGAAGAAGGTCTCGCTTGTAGAGTACGGATAGATCTTAAGTATCAGCGCCCTTATCGACGGGTCTCTGCCGCACTTTCTTATCTCGTCGACGTAATCGAGGAGATCTTTCGGAGTTTTCGCAAAGAGGAAGGAAGACAGTTTCCCATCATGTATCGGGCCACGGATCGTTATCTCCGCAATACGTTTCCCCTGAACGATTGTAGGAAGACGCTCTGTCGTCAACTCAACTCTTCCATAAGTTGCCGAGTAAACCCCTGACTGGTAGCTCGATGCGCCCTCGACGTGGATGTGACTTCCGAAGTTGAAACTGATTCCGAACGACAGAGAGTTACTCCACAAATATGGCGGCAACAGTGGGACGGGACCAGCGGATGGCGCCGGCAAGACGTAACCAGGATTACCGTACCCGGACGGGTCATAAATACCATAGACTTTCAGGCCAGGAAGCAGCTCCACAGAAACTCCCGCCTTGTATCCCGCCTCATGATGATTCGGGAGAATGAAGTCGCCGTTGAGCGTGAGAAACTCGTCGCCAAACGGACGTATGCTTAGTCCAAGGTCGGTCACTTTCTCTATCTGATGAACTCCGAAAGGAGAATCGGAGAAATTATGATACGACGCCCCAAAGCTCGTATACTTATCGGGTCGCAACAGCACCCCCACGGCCGGGAACCATCTGGCGCCGGTTCCGGAAATATCCATGTACGAAAGAGAAGCGCCTAAGGCGGCACCCGCGTTGCCCACTCCGAGTCCGATAGAATATTCGTTGAGATTCTCGGTGGTGGTCGCCGCGTTCCTGTAACCTATCGCGAACCTCCCCCCCTGGGCAAAGAGTCCGACGTCATGGAATCTTTCAGAAGGGTCCAGTTCCGAATTCGTCGGAACGAAATAGTAGCCGTCAAAGACTCCTCCCCTGTCGCGCACGCCAAGATAAGCAGGGTTGTAGAGGAACGCCTGTGCTTCATCGGTTCCAGCGGTGAAAAGATACTTCTGGTTCTGCGGATTGGTAAGTAAGTCCTGTCCGAATGACTTAGACGTCGCAAACAGACCCGATGCCACGATAATAATAGCAACGAAAGTCTTCTTCATTTTCCTCCCGACTCACATACAATATATTAGTTTCGTCCTTTTTTTCAAGGATCCACCGAATTTCCGTCGCTTATACCGAAAGAGAATGGACTTTGGCATTTGACAGAATGCTCAAGGATAGCTTGACAGGATGCGCCTTGCTCTTGTCCCACATTGTAAATAACAGGCGACTTCCCCTGATCACTCACCGGTTCACCGCCTGAGCCGTTTCAATGGCTTGACATGAAAGGGCGCCCGCTTTAATATCTGGCAATAAAGGGAGGCTGTAAAAAATGAAGGGCAAAATCATTTCATCATTTATGCTGTCCGTTGTTCTCGTTTCATGCCAATCGAGCACGGGAACACACACAGTGACGGCGCCGACTAATTCGACAACAGAGTTTGAGTTGACAGGTTGGGCTGTACGCATTGACACAAGTTATTTTGATGCCTCTACAGGGCAGCTAGTGGCTAAGGGCGGTCTAATGAATAAGACCAGCACCGACATAGTGGCACCGTGCCGGATGGAAGGGCTGTTCTACACAGACAGCGCCTGTGAAACAAAATTGGGTGCAGCCGCGACAACGATCAGCCCATTGCGGTCTGGGGAAGAAGCTCAATGGACTCTTCGTCTGTCTTCAACCGACAAAGACCTGAGCCAGTTTCCTGGGTTCATCGTAGATGATTTCCGGCTGACGGCAAAGAGCAGTCAGAAGTAAAAGAAAGTACGACCTTCCATATCCTACCCGAAGTATGGTGGGCAACGCGGTTGGCATTTTGACACTTAATCGGCCCATGTGATTTTCAGAAAAGCGCAAGGGCCGACGGTGTCTATGCGTATGCCGGGAGGCGGGATACGCCGTCTCGGCTCAGTACAGAGACACCAGGCAGAGGGGTTTCAAGTTCTCCTTGACTTTGTGCGGGGCAGCGGGTTACTTTTTTAATTACTATGCCAAAGCAACCCCTAGAATTCGAGAAACCGATCTTCGAGCTGGAACAGAAGATTGCTGAGATGCGCAAGCTCTCGGATGAATCCGCCGGACCTTATGGACTTGATATTGCGGATGAGATCGCGAAACTTGAGTCGCGCGTCAATGAGCTACGAACAACCGTTTATTCCAACCTTACCAGGTGGCAGCGAGTCCAGCTTGCCCGCCATCCCGAGAGGCCTTATACGTTGGATTATATCAACCTGATGATGACCGATTTCGTCGAGTTGCACGGCGACAGGCATTTCGGGGACGACCACGCGGTCGTCGGCGGCTTCGGAAAGCTTGACGGGAAGACGGTCATGGTCATCGGACAGCAGAAAGGCCGCGATACCAAGTCGAACATATTCCGCAACTTTGGTATGCCCAATCCGGAAGGCTATCGCAAGGCTTTGAGATTGATGAAACTGGCAGAGAAATTCCGAAAGCCGGTGATTACACTCGTCGACACGCCAGGCGCATATCCGGGCATCGAGGCCGAGGAACGCGGTCAAGCTGAAGCCATTGCCAGGAATCTTTTCGAGATGGCGCAGCTTACCGTCCCGATCATTGTCACCATTATCGGCGAAGGTGCGTCGGGCGGCGCGCTCGGTCTCGGAGTCGGGGACAGGATTCTAATGATGGAGAACGCCTGGTATTCGGTCATCGCGCCGGAGTCGTGTTCTTCCATTCTCTGGCGAAGTTGGGATTTCAAGGAACAGGCGGCCGAAGCTCTTAAATTGACAGCTGTCGACCTCTTGAAGCAGAAGATCGTCGACCGGATTATACCGGAGCCGCTCGGAGGCGCACATAGGGACCCAACCGCGACCGCCCAGAATCTAAAGGAGATCATACTGGAAGAGCTGGCCGCGCTCGGCAGAATCAAACCGGACAAGCTCGTGGAGAAGCGCATAGCAAAATTCGGGGCGATGGGTTCCTTCTCGGGAAAGTAAAAGAACAAGTCCCCGCCGATGTATTCACTAACGACAAGTATAAGAGTCCGCTACGCCGAGACCGACCAGATGCGCGGCGTATACAACGGCCGATATTTTGAATACTTCGAAGTGGGTCGGGCTGAGCTCATGAGATCGCTGGGTCTCTCGTACAGGCAATTCGAGGAAGCCGGTTTCCTTCTCCCGCTGACCGAAGCTTACGCCAAATATATAAAGCAAATCCACTACGATGACGTCATAGAAGTTGTCGCCATGTTGAAGGAAGCCCCGATGGCACGCCTGAGAATTGACTACGAGATACTACGCGGTTCCGAAAAGATGACCGAAGGATTTACTGCTCATAGTTTCATCGAAGCGAAGTCGGGGAGGCCGGTCCGTGCGCCCAAGATGTTTCTGGATCTTCTCAAGAAAGATTTTGAATTCTAAATTTTAAATTTCGAATTCCCGTTATAGGAGGAACGAATGCTTAAGAAAGAACTGCTAGACATACTCTGCTGCCCGAAGCCCGATTGCCGCGGCGATCTGGACTACAGCGTCGAGAAGAACACTCTCACGTGCAAGAAGTGCGGCCACGTCTACCGGGTCGAGAACGACATACCGATAATGCTGGTGGAAGATGCGGCGCAAACGGGAGCGAAGAAGGATTGATGGGGCGATGGATTACTGGATTGATGGGTGCGGCCAACCAGCACCTCTGTTAGTCTGAAGGCCGCTTTCCAGTGTCCATTTTCCTTTCAGTAGAATGGGTTGGCTCAGCACTCTTTCCCATGACCCAGCCTGAAGTAAGGTGGCCGCAGAGCAAGTCCAGGAAAGGAAGGGTATGCTATGGATTTCACGAAACGCCGAAACGTGAACCGCGGTTACATGAAGCTTGATGTATGGAACAGAGCAATCGACCTCTTCAAACTAACGAAGGATCTAATTGGCAACACGAATCACATTGATATCAGATTGAGGTCACAAATCCTGGGGGCCGTTCAGTCTGTGTCTGCAAACATCGCGGAAGGCTATTGCAGAAGATCCCTGAAAGAGTACATACAGTTCCTTCACATCGCATTGGGTTCGTCGGGAGAAGCTTTTACGAGGATGATCGGACTGAAACACTCGGGTCAGCTCTCCAACGACCTATTTGAGAAGTTTGATATCTTACATTACGAGACTGAAAACAAGCTCATCTCGCTAGTGAAATCGCTTCAGAAAAAGAGGGCTTCGGAGAATTGGAATGACCAGCTTGCAGACATCCAAACATGGCGGGGACGCGAGTGAGACCAGAATTACATTTCCACTCTCTGTTAATCCCGACAGAGTCCCTCGGACATCAATCCAGTACCTCAATAATCCATCAATCCAATTCCTCCAAGACACAACCGTTGCCTCTGAATTCTTCCCGAAATGTTAGATAAGCTAAAGACCCTCGGAGCCGACACGGCCGTTTACGGCGTCAGCGCGATCGTCGGGCGATTTCTCAATTTCCTTCTCGTCCCGTTCTATACGAACGTGCTCGCCACATCGCAGTACGGCGTCGTCGCGACGGTCTATTCATACATCGCCTTCATGAACATTCTGTATTTGTATGGAATGGAGTCGGCGTATTTCAAATATGCTTCGACGAAGGAAATAGGCAACGACAAGGAAATATTCTCGACCCCTTTCATTTCGGTTCTCATCACTTCCCTGCTCCTATCCGGGTTCATATTCTTTGAAAGCGTCAGGCTCGCTCCGATAGTCGAGGTGCCATTGCAGTTCGCCGACACGATTAAGTACTCGGCGCTTATAATGTTCTTCGACTCGATAGGAGTGATACCGTTCGCGGTGCTCAGACTCGAGAGAAAGGTCAAGACATTCGCCGCGATCAAGGTCATAAATATAGTCATCAACGTCGCCGCGAACGTCATCCTCCTCCTTGTATTTCACATGGGAGTCGAGGGAATATTCATAAGCGGCGTTATTGCCTCGGCTGCGTCGATAATACTCCTGTTGCCGACCATCTTCAGGAAAATCGGACTTCATTTCAGGAAAGACCTCTACAAGGTGCTTCTCAGATTCGGACTTCCCTACGTGCCGGCGGGCCTGGCCGCGATGATGGTACAGGTTATCGACCGCCCGATACTACTTGCCCTGACTAACGAGAGCACGGTCGGCATATACCAGGCCAACTACAGGCTCGGAATTTTCATGATGCTTGTTGTCTCGATGTTCGACTATGCTTGGCGGCCATTCTTCCTTACGCACGCCTCCGACAAGAACGCGAAGGAAATGTACTCGAAGATCCTGACGTATTTCGTCCTCTTAGGGTCCATCATAGTTTTACTCGTCTCGCTTTATGTGGACGACATCGTCAAGATCAGGGTATTCCACAGGTTCATCATAAACCCCGCGTACTGGTCGGGGCTTGGGATAGTCCCTGTCGTCCTGATAGGATACCTGTTCAACGGGATGTATGTCAATTTCATGGCGGGAATATACATCGAAAAGAAGACATCGCACCTTCCGTACATAACCGGCATCGGCGCGGCGGTAAATGTCGTCGCCAACCTTCTCATGATTCCGAAATACGGGATGCTCGGCGCCGCGTGGGCGACGCTCTTAGCATACGCAGCAATGGCTCTAGTACTCTATCTCGTGGCGCACAGATTCTATCCGGTTCAATATGAGTATGCGAGGCTTCTGAAAATTGGTATCGCACTCATTGTCGTCGTCCTCGCACATGCATTCAGACACGTTATCTTCCCCGGACTCGGCGAGCAGCTGTTTAAATTCGCCGCGTTACTGTCGTTCTTCATCATGCTGTTCCTCTTCAGGTTCCCGACGAAAGAGGAGTTGAGTTTCGTGCGAAGGAAATAGGCTGCCGCTAAGAGTCAATTTTCAC
Source organism: Bacteroidota bacterium (assembly GCA_021796055.1). The sequence continues at coordinate 460 of JAJYOS010000271.1, read as the reverse complement.
ACATTTGCCTATCAGAACGGAAAATCTTCTCCTCCCGTAACAGGCACAGCAGGCTTCTTTACCTTATCAACCTCCGGCTTCTTCGCCTTAAGATGAACCGGATTTGATACCACCGTAATCGCCTTCTTCGGAGTAACGGGACACGCGTGCTCGCACGCGCCGCACCCTATGCACAATTCATTGTCGATCTCAGGAAGGAGCAGTCCGTTCTCGTACGGCACAGTATGCACCGCTTTCGTCGGACAGTGCTCTGAGCAGGCGGCGCAATCTTTCTTCTTCGATACGACGACACAGTCGTCTTTGCTGAACGTCGACTTCCCTATCTGTACCAGCCTCTTTGCCGGTACATCGAGAGGGACGATTGCACCCGTGGGACAGACTTCTCCGCAGATCACGCAGTCGTAGTTGCAGTAGTTGACGGAGTAATCCATCTTGGGCTGGAACATGCCGGCCAGTCCGT
>JAJYOS010000270.1 GCA_021796055.1 Bacteroidota bacterium | reverse complement strand
GCAGGACCGGAGCGAAGGAGGCGGCCAATGCCTAATACACTGAAACCCTCCGAGAGAATGAAAATACCGAGACAGGTTCCCATCGACCAGGAAGCAGAGGTTCGCAAGCACAATTTCGAGGAGGTTTCATTCGGCTTCGACGAAAGCCTTGTGTCGCAGGAAATGCTCCGCTGCATCGATTGCAAGGAGCCGTTTTGCGTGGCGGGTTGTCCTGTCGGCATCGACATCCCCGGTTTCATCAAGCTGATCGTTGAAAAGGACTACCTCGGGGCGGCGAAGAAAATCAAGGAGAAGAACTACCTGCCTGCAATTACCGGAAGAGTCTGCCCGCAGGAAACACAGTGCGAAGCCGTTTGTCCCATCGGCAGGAAACACCAGCCGGTCGCGATAGGTAAGCTTGAAAGATTCGTGGCCGATTATGAGAGGATGCACAGCTCGTTTAACGGTTTCGCCGTCGACGAGAAGAGGAAAGAGAATGTAGCGATCGTCGGATCCGGACCGGCAGGCCTGACGTGTGCGGCGGAACTGGCGAAGCTCGGGTACAACGTGACGATCTTCGAAGCACTTCATGCCGCAGGCGGCGTTTTGAGATACGGCATCCCGGAATTTCGGCTGCCGAAATCGATTCTCGATTCGGAGATCGAGAATGTGAAGAATCTCGGCGTGAAAATAATAACCAACTTCGTCATCGGCAGGACGGCCACGGTCGACGAGTTGATGGACGAAATGGGTTTTAATGCGGTTTTTCTCGGGACGGGGGCCGGCACTCCGACCTTCCTCGGTATCCCGGGCGAGAATCTTCCGGGTGTGTTCTCGGCGAGCGAATTCCTCACGCGGGTGAATTTCATGAACGGTTATAAGTTTCCCGAATTCGACACGCCCGTTAAGATCGGCAGAAGGATCGCAGTGATCGGAGGCGGCAACACCGCGATGGACGCCGTCCGGACGGCAAACCGTCTTGGGACCGAGAAGGCGTACCTGGTATACCGTCGTGGCCGGCAAGAGATGCCCGCGCGCGAAGAGGAAGTCCTGCATGCCGAAGAAGAGGGCGTTGAGTTTCATGTCCTTACAAACCCGGTACGCATAATTGCCGGAGACAACAAATGGGTCAAAGGCATGGAATGCGTCAAGATGCAGCTCGGCGAACCGGACGAGTCCGGAAGGAGAAAACCTGTCGTCATCCCCGGTTCTAATTACATCATGGATGTCGATACCGTCATACTTGCGATCGGACAGCGGCCGAACCCGATATTGCAGGCGACAACCCCGGGTCTGGATATGTCCAGGCGCGGTACGGTGGTCGTCGATGAGAAGTGCCGGACAAGCCGTGAAGGCGTATTCGCCGGCGGTGATCTGTCACGCGGCGGCGCTACGGTCATCCTCGCGATGGAAGACGGTCAGCGATCGGCCGCGGCAATTCACGATTACCTCAAAGTCAAAGATGAAAAGCCGAAAGTCAAAGAGATCGGTGCTCCCGCATAAGTTTTGAGGTTTGAGTATCGACTTTTGAGGTTGAAAGATGAACATCGGTATCCCAAATGAGTCCCTGAAGAATGAAAACAGGGTGTCGCTCACCCCGTCGGCCGTGGCGACCCTGACCAATCTCGGGCACGCGCTTTTCTTTGAGTCACAGGCAGGAAAGGCTACGAGGTTTTCGGACGAATCGTACAGGAACGCGGGGGCAACGGTAGTATACTCGAAAGAGGAAGTCTATCGAAGGTGCGAACTCATCTGTGCCGTGGAGCCTCCGACACTTGGCGAGATACACTTGATGGAATCCGGTCAGACTTCTTTCAGCTTCCTGAATCTACCCGTGGCACGTCAGCAATTCGTCGAGGAAATAACCCGTAAGAAGATTACGACCGTGGGATATGAACTTGTGGAGACGGAGGACGGCGACCGCCCGGTGATTCACTCCATGAGCGAAATAGCCGGCCAGATCTCGGTCTTCATTGCGGCGCGGCTTCTGGAGACGGACGATCGCGGGCGCGGAATTATTCTCGGTGGAATTGCCGGTGTTGCGCCTGCGGCCGTCGTGATAATCGGTGCGGGCATTGTCGGGACCGAGGCGGCGAGGACTGCCGCCGGGCTCGGTGCCCAGGTCATTGTTCTCGACACAGATCTTGGGCGCCTGCGCAACGTCGACAGGCTCCTCCTCAAGAGAGTGACCACCGCTCTCGCTACGCCTATCACTATAAGGAAGAGCGCCGCTTATGCGGACGTTCTGATAGGATGTGTCTTCATAAGAGGTGAACGCGCACCGCACGTTGTCACGGAGGAGATGGTGAGGTCTATGAAGCCGGGTGCTGTCGTGATAGATGTCTCCATTGACCAGGGCGGCTGCATCGAAACAAGCCGGCCGACGACTCTACAGAGCCCTTCCTTCGTTTACCATGATGTCATCCATTATTGTGTTCCGAACATAACGGCGACCGTCGCCCGGACTGCGACTTACGCCCTCACGAACACGATTCTGCCGTACGTGATTGAAATTGCGGAGAAAGGTGCGCCGCAGGCGTTCAGAGAAAACAAGGGCCTTGCCAAAGGCGTCTGCAGTTTCGAAGGTCACTGCACACAGGAAATGGCAAAAACACTCTTCGGCAAGGAGTACCTTCTTATCGAAAGTCTGCTATAAATATGGCCTGGATTGAGACGTACAGGAGCAAAGTCGTATCGGCGGACGAGGCGGCGAAAGCCATACAATCCCGCGATAGAGTGTATATTCATCCGGGCTGCGCCGTTCCCGAGGTACTCGTCGACGCGATGGTCAGGCGTTCGGACGATCTTGAGAAGTGCGAGGTCCTGCACATCCTCTCCCTCGGCAAGGCCGCATATGTCCAGCCCGGCATGGAAAAGCATTTCCACCATACGGCACTCTTCATAGGGAAGAATACCCGCGAAGCTGTAAACAAAGGTCAGGCCGATTTTGTGCCTGTCTTTCTTTCCGACATCCCGGGACTTTTCTATAGCGGGCAGTTGAAGCTCGATGTTGCTCTCATACACGTGTCACCGCCGGACGAGCACGGGTTTTGCAGCTTCGGGGTCGGGATCGAGACCACGAAGGCGGCGACCGAAGTGGCAAGAATAGTTATCGCGCAGGTGAATCCCAACATGCCGCGGACGCTCGGCGACAGCTTCATCCACATAAGCAAGATTCACAAGATCGTCGAGAGCGATGTACCTATCATGGAGCTTCCACAGGTGGAACCGGATACGTCCGAAGAGGAACTCGAAGTCTTCAGGAAGATCGGCGGGAATATTTCGGAGCTGATAGAAAACGGGTCTACGCTTCAACTCGGCATCGGAAGAATACCCGATGCAGTCCTGATGTCGCTTGAAGGGAAGAAAGATCTCGGCATCCACTCGGAGATGTTTTCTGACGGCATGATAAAGCTTGTCGAAAGCGGGGTGGTCACGAACGAGAAGAAGACGCTGCATCCCGGGAAAATTGTGGCGAGCTTCGTCCTGGGAAGCAGGAAACTGTTCGATTTCATACACAATAACCCGATCGCTGAATTCCATCCCTCCCAGTATGTGAACGACCCGTTCATAATCAGCCAGAACAGAAAAATGATCGCGATAAACTCTGCTCTGCAGATCGATCTGACCGGCCAGGTTTGCGCTGACTCCATCGGCTACAATTTCTATAGTGGATTCGGCGGTCAGGTGGATTTCATAAGAGGTGCGGCGAGGTCGGAAGGCGGGAAGCCGATTGTGGCGCTCCCTTCCACGGCAAGAGGTGGAACAGTATCTCGAATATCCAATCATCTTGCAGAGGGCGCCGGCGTGACGACGTCGCGCGGTGACGTCCATTATGTGGCGACCGAGTTCGGAGTGGTGAACCTGCATGGGAAGGCGATCAGTGAAAGGGTCAGGCTGCTGATAGGTATTGCGCACCCGAAATTCCGCGACGAACTTACACAGTCGGCCAGGAAAAGGTGCTGGATATAACATCATCAGGTTTAGCAAATTTGATTCGTTGAATCGGATTTGCAGACAGGAGAACGCTATGATAGCGGGCAAACTAATGAAGATAGGGGACGTGGCAAAGAAGCTTGGCGTTGCCGTCTCCACGGTGCGGAAGTATGAGGCGGCCGGAGTGGTTCTGCCGGTGCGGACTATCGGCAAGCACCGGCTCTTTTCAGAAGACGACCTTTTCTGGCTCGGCTGCATACGCGACATGATCACTCATAAGGGGATGACTCTTGAAGCGATCAAGAGGATGGTGGCTATCGTACCATGCTGGGAAATGCGGAAGTGCCCGACGGTCGAACGAGCGAAATGCCCTGCCTACACCAACGATGCCACACCATGCTGGCTGCTGAACGGAACTAAGTTTGATTGCTTCACCGCTGATTGCCGTACGTGTGTGGTCTACAGGAATGTGACCCACTGCGAAAACATGAAAGTCCTTCTGACCGAATTGGTGTACTCTAAAGGATAACGCGTAAACGCTCAATCAGCCCATGTTGCACGGCCATTCCGGTCGCCACCGGCGCGAGGTGATTGCCAATCATAAGGGGGACCGACCTGAAACCTCAACCTCTTCAAGCCGATAATACCGGCACGAGTCATCCCCGTCTGCTTGGAAAGGTGGGGTGGGATGACCAACCGTGTTGCCTGATTGAGGTATTTTCTTTAGTTTTCTAAATCCAAATCAGCACGGGCTGGCTGAATTTGGAGAATAATCATCAGGCGGTCACAAGAAATAATTGAGGTTGAAATGGATTTTGACAGCAGCGTCTTTCGAGCGCGTTCGGCAAAACGTGTGCTTCGTTTTGTACTAATCTTCCTGCTCGCTTCGGTTCCGGGCAGCGTCGTTCATCCAACTCGCGCATTTTCTGTAAATGGGGGGCCGCAGTCAAATGCAGACTATAAAGCTTACCTGGATCAGAAACTGCCTGTCAGCAAGCGGGTCGACGACCTCCTGAGCCGGATGACGTTGTCGGAAAAAGTCGGTCAGATGTGTCAATACAATTCAGGCGGAAGCGATGAGGAACAACTTGCCGGGAAAGGTTTGGTCGGGTCATTTTTGAATGTGACGTCGCCTGAACTGATCGATAAACTGCAAAGAGCGGCCGTCACTGGATCCCGGCTAGGTATCCCAATCCTTTTCGGTCTGGATGTGGTTCACGGTTTCTCCACGGTTTTTCCCATTCCGCTCGCTGAGGCCAGCACATGGAATCCCGATATTGTGAAGAAGTGCGCTTCGATCGCCGCGAAGGAAGCGTATTCACAGGGAATCAGGTGGACGTTTGCGCCGATGGTCGATATTGCGCGCGATCCGAGATGGGGCAGGATCGCGGAAGGAGCGGGAGAGGATCCGTTCCTGGGTATGGCGATGGCAAAAGCGCAGGTTGAAGGGTACCAGGGACCCGAATTGAGTCCTGAGAGCGATCTTGTCGCGTGCGCAAAACATTTTGTCGCATACGGCGCTGCCGAAGGGGGACGCGATTACAATACCGCCGAGGTTTCAGAGCGGACGCTGCGCGAGATCTATCTTCCTCCTTTCAAAGCTGCTGTCGATGCGGGAGCCGGTACGGTAATGAGTGCTTTTGACGACCTGGACGGCGTGCCCGCCACCGCCAACCCGTTTACTCTGAGGGAGATACTTAAGGGCGAGTGGGCATTCAAGGGTTTCGTCGTCAGCGACTGGGATGCCGTCGCCGAGCTCATCAACCATGGAGTCGCATGCGATTCTTCCGAGGCGACTCTGAAAGCGGTCACCGCGGGTGTGGACATGGATATGGTCGGGCCGTTTCACACCCGTCTTGCAAAGCTCGTGGAGCAGGGAAAGGTGCCTGTGCAGCTGGTCGACGATGCGGTTCGCAGGATACTTACGATAAAGTTCGAACTCGGACTTTTTGAACATCCTTACACCGACATCGAAAATTCGAAAACAAGTCTCATGCTTCCCGAGTACAAGAATGCGGCCAGGGAAGAGGCTCGTGAATCGATTGTCCTGCTGAAGAACGAGGGAAATGTGCTCCCGCTCGAAAGGGACGTAAAATCGATCGCAGTAATAGGGCCGCTTGCCGATAGCAAAGAGGATATGCTCGGCCCATGGCATTGTGTCGGAAGAGCGGATCCAGTGGTAACGCTGCTGAGCGGAATCAAGGCTAAGGTTTCGCCGTCTACCAGGATCTTCTATGCAGAGGGATGCGGCGTCAACGACACGTCCACTGCCGGTTTTTCGGATGCGCTTGCCGCAGCCAGGAATGCCGACGTTGTTGTTCTCGCGGTAGGCGAGAGAGGTGAAATGAGCGGCGAGGCCGAGTCAAGGTCTTCGCTTGATCTGCCCGGTGTTCAACAGCGTCTGGCGATGAAACTTGTCGGGCTCGGGAAGCCCGTGGTGGAAGTGCTCATGAACGGACGGCCGCTTTCGATTCAATCGTCGGCAGATCACGTTCCGGCAATTCTTGAAACGTGGTTCCTCGGTACCGAGGCGGGAAATGCGATTGCGGACGTCATGTTCGGAGATTACAACCCGAGCGGCAAGCTGCCGGTAACATTTCCGAGAACCGTCGGTCAGGTACCGATCTACTATGATCACATGAATACCGGCCGGCCTCCTACAGCGGAGCATTTCACCTCGAAATATATAGACATTCCCTGGACGCCCCTCTTTCCCTTCGGGTGGGGATTGAGCTACACGAGTTTCGTATTCTCCGACTTCAACGTGGCTCCTGATCCGGTTGTGAAAGACCAGTTCCTTGTTACAGTCGATGTGAGCAACACGGGCAAGAGAAGCGGATCCGAGGCCGTCCAGCTCTATATCAGACAGAAATGTGCTTCAGTTACGAGGCCGGTCCAACAGCTGGCAGGTTTCAAAAGGGTGGAGCTCGCACCCGGTGAGACAACGACCATCTCCTTCATACTCACTGCATCCGACATCTCCTTCATAAATGCAAAGATGGAACGTGTCGTCGAAGCAGGTGAACTGGAAGTTATGATCGGCGGAGATTCCGTGAATCTTATTTCCAAAACTACTCACATAGAAAAATCGATGGTAGTGACGGAGAAGGTGCCGGTGTTCTGATGGTGCGCGTCTCAATCCATGTGCTCGGTGTCATGGCTGCTGATACTCGGCGTCTTCGGAATTGAATTTTTCCGGTACGATGTGACTCGGGAACAGATTACGGTGACAGCCTGGAATCTTCAAAAATGATCGGGAGGGTGTTCAGGATGCGACGCATTATATTATTAGGATCTATTTTATTGATTGCGAACGCAGCAGTTCAGATGACAGGAAAGGAGCAGAGTTTGAACAACAGTGAGCCGGTCCCGGTTAATTTTGTCGATCTGAAAATGTACGCAGGCGTATGGTATGAGATCGGCAAAATACCGAACACATTTCAACGGAAGTGTGCAATGAACACGACCGCCACATACCGGTTGAGAGACGACGGCGATATTGATGTGACCAACCGGTGCACAGAGAGCGATGGGAGCGAGAGTGTCGCGAACGGTATTGCCAGGGTCGTCGATCTCAAGACAAACTCGAAGCTCGAGGTCAGCTTCGTGAATATCCTCGGCCTCCGCTTGTTCTGGGGTGACTACTGGATCATCGGTCTCGATAGGGATTACAGGTACGCAGTTGTCGGTACGCCTTCAAGGAAATACGGTTGGATACTGAGCCGAACTCCGGCGCTCTCGTCTGATGATCTAAATGTGATAGATGGGATCCTCGCTGCGCAGGGCTACAATCCGAAAGACTTTGTGAAGACCGAACAGACGGCAGGACGCTGAAGCGCTTCAGTTAGAATGCAGACAGTGTCCATGACAATCATCGCGTTCTTTGAACCGACCCGGCTGTACAGCTTTGCGGCAGGACGTCCTTCCAGACCTTGTTCCGTTGAATGAGCTCAGGTCCCATGTTCCTCCATTAGACATGTCGTTTGATGCGCAACACAGCCGCGCTTCAGTCGGTTGCATTCGATTTTTGCGG
>JAJYOS010000269.1 GCA_021796055.1 Bacteroidota bacterium | reverse complement strand
TCAATTTAGCTGTGATGATGGGGAAATTCAAACGAATCAAAATGGAAAGCGTTGAGGATCTCGATTTGGGGGTTGCCAAATTCTCAATTCTGGTCGGTAAGGACTCCCATCTTCACGAGTTCACTTTTCAGAGTGGCGACGATCAACCTTGTCAGCTCGACATTGCGCGGGTTTACGTGATGGGCTTCGAGCCAAACGAGCGTTTTCGGCTGCTTCGCTTTCGCGTATAATTCCAGCGCGTACTTCCGGGGGATCTGCTCGTCTTCCGTACCATTTATCATAAGTAGCGGGATCGGCGAAACCTTGTCGGCGTAACGAAGCGGCTCGAGCGGCTGAAGAAGTACTTCCCCCAGGATGCCGACCAAGTCGCTCATCATGGGTCCCTTGTACCGCCGAACGTTGTGACTGATCATGCCGCGCAGATCACCTCCGCCGAAAACAATGGCAGCTACCGCTGTACGCCTGTCAAATGCAGCAATGCAAGGAACAAATGGAGCTCCGAAGCTGTAACCGAGAAGAATGATCCTCGTGGTGTCGACATCGGGGCGTCGCATCAGATAGTCGGTGAGAAGCATAACGGAAGGGACCATGTCAAGTGCGGCGTTTCGCATTTCCGGAATATCTGCCAGGAATTGCAGAAGCGAGTAGGATTCACGGGGATTGTAGGGATAATCCGGCGCTGCTATTATTACCTTCCTGATGTCGAGGGCATAGTCGATGGCATGCTTTCCCGTTGTCTTCCCTCCCAGCAGTATCACAACCGGGTAGCGACCGGGCGTTTTCTCACCGGCCGGGACGAGCAAGCCGCACTCGACCTGCAGACCGGCATCGCTGCGGAGGGATAACCACTCCCGATTGAAAAGAGCGTCTGCGGCGAAAGGCACGGCCCGGGACTCAAGAAGGTCGCCTTTTGTCTTCATGAAATAGCCGCCGTAGTCGCGGCCGGCAAAGTACAAGCCGCACAGGACCAACACCAGGATGATCGCAAAAAGTATAAGGAGAATTAACCTGACAACCTTCATCATGCCCAGCTTCACCTCTTCATCGGAATATCGCATGCCCTTCCAGACAGTTCAATACCCGGTTGAAATTCCATCCGCGTCATCCGGCTGAAGTAGCGTCTCATTAATCCCTACTCCCCGCCACGCTTCGGCCGGTAGACATTAACCCAGCATTCAATTATTCCATCATTTTATCATTTCTACCCTTGCTCGACAAAAACCCCCATTCAGGCTTCGTACTGAGTCGGATCCCGTATCCCTGCGAGCCGGAAAGCTTCTTTTCGTTCGACACAAGTCCCGCATGTGCCGCAATGAAGATTACCTCCTTTGTAACACGAGTACGTCAAACCGAACGGCACCCGCAGCTCGTTCCCGAGCAGGACAATATCTTTCTTGTGCATGTCGATGAACGGGTCCACAATTTGAACGCCGAGATAAGTGCCCTCGCGTCCCGCTTCGGAGATTGCCTTCAGGAAGCCGGGACGACAGTCGGGATATATTGCATGGTCGCCGGCATGTGCGGCGTATAGGACGGTCTTCGCCTCGAACGATTCCGCTAACCCGATCGCGATCGACAACATGATCCCGTTCCTGAACGGTACTACAGTGCTGCGCATCGATGAATCTTCGTAATGGCCATCCGGGACTTTTCCGCCGCTTCTGAGAAGATCCGATTGGAACAGATCGTTGATAAACGGAAGCCTGATCAGAATATGCCCGGCGCCTGCAAGTCGAGCGAGTTCCTTCGCTGCCGTTTGCTCTTTCTCGTTATGCTTGGAGCCGTAATCGAACGTGACCGCGCTGACTTCGAAACGCTTTGCAGACCAAAACAGCAGCGTGGCTGAATCCAGTCCGCCCGATAATGTCACTATTGCCTTTTCCATGATCACCCAGAAGTTGTGTTACAGTAAGTCGGACGACGGGTGAAAGAGAGGTAATTATTATACCGGACAACACAGGTCTCAAGTTGCCGTCAATTCAAAAAGAGATCTGTATTCCACTGAAGAATGCGGTGACCTTCGCCCCCGCCGCGATCTCGTCCTTTCAGCCTATCTTAGAAAAAGAAGAGAAGCGACAATTCCGGCAGCGAGAAGAATTATCGGGTTGATTTCGGTATAGACAAAAAGCACGACAGCAGCAAGAGCGAAAAGGGCAGTCTTATAGTCGGTGATATTCTGCCGGGCAAGCTGGGCGACAACAAGAATCAGGAGACCGATAAAACTCGACAGCACGCCCTTCATTGCGAATTCCGCCCACTTGCTGTCCTTGTACTTGACGAACGATCCGGCTGCAAGCGTCACCAGGATAGTCGATGGAAGGAATATCGAGAGAGTTGCCGTCGCCGCACCGAAAAGCCCGGCAACCTTATAGCCGATGAACGTTGCCGTTATCACCACTGGGCCGGGAGTGATCTGACCCAGCACAATCCCGTCCGAAAACTCTTTTGGAGTGAGCCAGTGGAAATTAAGGACGACTTCTTTGTAGATGAAGGGGAGCATTGTATACCCGTTGCCGAAGGTGAGGAGTCCTATCTTGAATAGGACCCCGTTCATAATGGCGACCGGAGGTGCGAAGAAGTAAATTGACGCGTTGACTATGACCAACAACGAAAGCGACCACAGTATCCAGATATTCACCCTGACATAGTCTTTCACTTCACCGGCAGTCGGAAGCAGGCGCCTGCCTTTCTTCCTTATTAGTTGCTTCGAGAACATTCCGTATCCGATGGTACCCAGAACGCCCACCACAAGAATGATGACAATGTTCACGTCCAGGACAAGAAGAAAGAGTGCAACGGCAGATGCGGAGAGGAATTTCGGCTCCTTCACCCCCGACCTGTAGATGTCGATTACAACCTTGATTATCAGAGCTATCATAATTGCGGAGAGGCCCCGGAGTACGACACGTACCAGAGACAGCTCACCGAATTTGAGATATAGAAAACTAAGCAGGACCATAAGAGCAAACGACGGAAGGATAAACAGAAGCATCGCGAGGAACGAGCCTCGAACCCGTCTCAACAGGAAACCGAGATACGAGACGAAATCGACAAGAGCCGCACCCGGCATGACTTCCCCAACCGCGATGCCGTCGGTGATGTCCCTCTCCGTCATCAGTCTCAGCTTGTCAACAAAGAGGCGTCTTGCCATTGAATAGGCCATCGGGCCGTACGAAAAACCGAGCAAGAAAAAATAGCGCCAGACCCTCCTGGCGACCGTTTTCGAATTAGCGGGATTTGAATTCAAATCCCCGTTGGTATCTTCCATGTGGTTTACGTGCAAATATAAGAGATGGTGTGTGAATTATCGACACAAGTTGCAATTGAGCCATCCGGCGCCGATATTCAAGTATGTGCCGCCGCAAAAGGTAACCGACAGACGAGCGGATTTTGTTCAACTAGATAAGTGAGCCGGGTATGCCGAAGTCATTCAAGCCCACAGTATTGTTGGTCCTCGCACTTTCAGCGGTTTTCACTGTTTTCTTTTTGGCAAGCAGGCACAATCCAATATTTTCAACAGTCAACGCCTTTGCGAAAGATCCTTACGACGCGATCGGGTCCTTCGGCTACCAGCTCGCGCTGTTCGCCTCTCTCCTTTCCGTAGTACGCGTTTTCATCCCTCGCGGGTCTGGCGAGCTGTCGGCAAGCCAGAAACTCCTTGTTATACGCGGCTGTACAGTCTCCGTTCAGGCAGTGGCCGTGACTCTTGCCGCCGAAATGGTCGCGATGTTTCGCAATCCTTCATTGTGGGTGAGCTCCCCCCGCGGCAGGTTTTTCATCGTGATTATAGCGATCATTACGTGGTTGGCGGCTTTTATCGCGTGGCGGATCGATCGCCTCGCTTACAACGCCGGACTCTCGTCCGAAGCTCCCGCAAGAAGGATGGCGATGATCAACTCCCTTGCCGGCATAGCAATACTCGCCATCTACCCATCGGCATGGCGGGCAAGCATGACAGGAGAATTGCTAACTGCGCTGCTTGGAATGGCCCTGCTTTTTCTGCTGACCTGGTCGTTGGCAACTGCCCTATCGCCACGAATCGACATTCACATCGAGGATTTCCTCGACGACCTTGGCACTCTTTTCAAGTGGCTTAAATCTAAGTCGGATTTTCTATCAGCTGTCTTCGTAGCGGTGGAAAAGTTCTTTGCGATATCCGTGATGAAGTTTATGGTGGACTTTTTTAATCCGCGAAAACACAAATGGAATTTCGCTGTACTGACGGCACTGGTCGTCGGCGTCATACTCGCTCTTGTTGAGACCGGCAGCGAGAATGTTTCTGCCGGTGCAGGGATGCTAACTAAGGTGATTGCAGCCTATGTCGGCATCGAAGCTGTCGGAGTGCTTGTCGGATACGGACTGTTCACAAGATACCTGGGAATATTCAGGACGGACAAGTAACGGAAGGCATCTGGCTGTCCGTGTTAAGTGCCCTGATTTAGCGAAGTGAAGGATAGAGCAAGGCCAGGATCAGCACCGAAGCCATCCGATCTCTACTGGCCTCAGCAGGTTAATCTCTTTGAACGTTTGGGATTCCTTTCAGCCCCCACCACTTTTTTCCCTCGGAGCTCCGATGCGTCCTTCGCGAAAGACTGCTCCGGATGGTAGACGCTATTGCCCTCACCGTCGGATCCTGTCGCTGATTGATCTTCAGAAGCAACCTGCGACGCCATTCTTTCGCTCAGTCATCTTTCGAGATTCAGGGCGTAGGCGAAGTGCCGCTGAGAGGCACTCTTGAACAGAACTGCTCATGGAAGAAAGGAGGCCGGTGTGGTTCGCTCTGCGACAAACAGTCGGCGATCTCGTTCCCAAAGCCCTTCCGTCGACACAATGCAAATTATTCCGTTGACAGATGGAAGACTTCCAGGATATGACTTAAGCATGACCAAATCATAGTTTCAGGCCACAATGAATTTGTGAGGCTTGACCACAGGGTCGGATGGACTTTATTAACCGCCCCTTTTCCCCTTGACATTCAACTTCCTAATGGTTAACGTTATAGGAATGATTCCTATTATTATAACTAACAAGGAGGAAATATAATGGCAAAAGCACTGAAGGGATCGAAGACCTTTGAGAATCTGAAAGAGGGATTTGCAGGAGAGTCCCAGGCAAACCGCCGCTACCTGTATTTCGCCCGTCACGCAGACATCGAAGGGTATCCTGATGTCGCCGGCGTGTTCCGCGACACGGCGGAAGGCGAGACCGGCCACGCGTTCGGACACTTCGACTTCCTAAAAGAAGTCGGCGACCCCGTCACGAACGTCGCCGTCGGCGATACGAAACTCAACCTCAAGTCGGCGGTGACCGGCGAGACTTACGAGTATACTGAAATGTACCCGGGCTTCGCAAAGACCGCCAGGCAGGAGGGCTTCGAGGAGATAGCCACCTGGTTCGAAACTCTCGCGCGTGCCGAGAAGTCGCACGCCGGCAGATTCCAGAAGGCGCTCGATACTTTAGGAAAATAATCCACAGAACTGCGACTCACTTTCTGAGTGAGTCGCAGTTGTAAATTATCCGCAGACTCAAGAGGCTCAATAATGGCAACGGCATTTGATTTCAATGCCCCGGATTTTTACAGTCCGGAGTCGTACGCGAAAGAAACTGCGCGCATATTCGACATCTGCAACGGCTGCAGGCTCTGCTTCAACCTCTGCCCGTCCTTCGACGTCCTGTTCAAACGCATCGACGAACTCGACGGCGATCTTGACCAGCTCGCCGATCCCGACACCAGGAAGGTCGTCGATCTCTGCTACGACTGCAAACTCTGCTTCCCTAAATGCCCCTACACTCCGCCTCACCACTTCATGCTCGACTTCCCGAGACACATGCTGAGAGGCAAAGCCATCGAGGCAAAGAAGCACGGAGTCTCGCTCAGGGACAAGCTGTTGAGCAGGACAGATCTCCTCGGAACCGTGTCGACCAAAGCGGCCTTCCTCGTAAACTGGACGCTCGGCATCAAACCGTTAAGAGCGCTCATGGAAATGACGGTGGGAATCCATAGGGAGAGGAACCTTCCCAAATATTCCAGCCGGACATTCAGCTCGTGGTATAAGAGACACAAGATGCAAGATGGACAATACCGGACGCCGGAAGCCCAGGGAGCTCCCAAAGTTGTTTTTTTCCACACATGTTCGGTGAATTACAACGATACCGACACCGGGAAAGCTGCGATACAGGTCCTCGAAAAGAACGGAGTGCATGTCGAAGTGCCGCCGCAGAAGTGCTGCGGGATGCCGTATCTGGACGGCGGCGACATGGACAACGCTAAGAAACACGCCGCGTACAATCTGAACCGGCTCGCCGATTACGTGAAGAAAGGATATGATGTGGTGTCGCCGGGCCCGAGCTGCAGCTACCTAATGAAGCAGGAATACCCGATGATTTCGAATAATCCCGATGCGAAGCTGGTCGCTTCGCACACGTTCGACCTGATGGAATACCTTGCGAAACTGCATAAAGATGGCAAATTATCGATGGACTTCAAGAAATCACAGGGAAAGGTCAGGTACCACCTCCCCTGCCACCTCAAGGCGCAGAACATAGGTTTCAAGTCGCGGGATGTGCTTGAACTCATACCGGACACGAAGGTTGAGGTAGTGGCGAAATGCTCCGGTCATGACGGCACGTGGAGTTTAAAGAAGGAATATTTCAAGATGTCTCTCGAGGTCGGAAGACCGCTGTTCGAGCAATTCAGCGATGGTGCTGCGGCTGCAAGCGATTGCCCGCTTGCTCAGCTTCAGATTGAAAAGGGATCAGGCACCAAGCCGCGCCATCCGATCCAGATACTGCGTGACGCTTACGGCCTGGAGAACAATCCCAAAGCATAAGAGAAAGGGAATACACATGAGACCGAACATCGGCATAAAAGACAGCGACCGCGCATCGGTGGTTGAGATACTCAACAGAATACTTTCCGATGAATACATGCTCTACACCAAGACAAGGAAATTCCACTGGAACGTGACAGGGCCGCGCTTCCAGGACCTGCACAAATTCTTCGAATCTCTCTACGAAGAGCTCGACGACATCATCGACGATGTGGCCGAGCGCGCGAGGTCGCTGGGCGGTCCCGCGTTCGGTACGCTTTCCGAGTTCGCCAAGAACACACGCCTCAGCGAGACTCCCGGTAAAAGCCCGAACGAGGATGGAATGTTGAAGGACCTTCTCGGCGACCACGAAGCGATTATCAGGACTCTCAGGGAAGATCTCGTGAAAGTCGGAGAAAAGTACCGCGACGCGGGGACGAACGATTTCCTCACCGGCCTCATGGAGAAACACGAGAAGACCGCGTGGTTTATCAGGGCTTTCATTGAAGAGAAATAGTCAATGAGACAGTATGGCGCACGAGGCTGTCCGCAGAAGGCAGAAATCCATCCCGAAAGGCGGGAAAGTGGAACATTCAGTCGTCCAACCTGTCGAACGTGACGGGCTCCTTCAGAATGAACTTTTCCACATTGCGGGAGGCCTCTTAGCCGTCATCGCCGGGAATAAAAAGGAGTGAGGAACAAAAATGAAACCGATTGAATTTAACGAGCTGAAGAACATTATAGAGTATGAAAAGATAAGGGAACGATTCCGCAGCAAGGTCATAGACATGAAGAACCGGCGCAGGCTGAAAGTCGGAGAGCTTGTGACGCTGACTTTCGAGAACAGGTACACTGTCACATTTCAGATAGAAGAGATGATGCGCGTCGAGAGGATTGTCGAGGACGAGAAAATAAAATCGGAAGTAGAGACATATAACGAGCTGATTCCGAGAGAAAACGAGCTCAGCGCAACGCTGTTCGTTGAAGTCGACGATCAGTCACAAATCAAACCGGTACTCGACTCGCTCGTCGGCATGAACAAAGACTCACTGTACCTGAATATCGGGAATAAGAAGATACCTGCCGTCTTCGAAGAAGGACACGCGACCGACGACAGGATAAGCGCCGTCCAGTACGTCAGGTTTAAACTT
>JAJYOS010000268.1 GCA_021796055.1 Bacteroidota bacterium | reverse complement strand
CTTGGATGGGCCTCCTTCACACTTTCGCCGCCGGCTGCGCTGAGCCATCCCTAGGGATTCCCATCAGACTAACACTTTGATTATTCGCCTGTAACCCCGGGCGTATTCCGGCGTATTATCCCGCGAGACTGTAAACACCACCGCACACTCTTCACGAAGCACCAAGGAACATCAACCCGATTGTTCCTTCATTTCATAAAGTCACGCCGCTGGACGATGGCAGGCTGCTAATGCGCCGATGGGATTCTTTATCGAAAGAGAATTGTTGGCGCCGTTTATAAACAGAGATTTCAACAGTGTGGATAATGTATGAATGGAAAGGCCTCAAGTTCGGGTATGCGCGTCTGTTCAACAACATGCCGAGAGAGGGGGTCGTTGTTTGAAGTTCTATGCGAATTGCAATTCTTATCCAACTGGTTAAAGATCAAAGCAGGAGGAAGACATGAAGTCAGTCGAATCCGATTTGCGATCCTTTGTTTCGGCGACTGAAAGAGCGACTTCAAGGAGAGCATTCATCGTAAAGACCGCAGGCTGCACGGCCGGTCTCGCGCTGCTGGCTTTTCCTGGAATTATCTCCGAAGTCTTCGCGGCCAAGGCGGACAAGACGAGGGAAGAAATAATGAAAGAAGTGCAGGAGAAGGCCGAGAAGTACATGCAAATGTATGGGGCTTGTTCGCAGGGAGGTTTCTGTGCGCTGAATGAACAGTTCGATTTGAAAGGGGACAATATAATTCCCGGGCTGAAACTTTTCGCCGGCGGAATCACGGGGAGAGGGGAAACATGCGGTGCCGTCACGGGATCCCTCCTTGCCCTTGGATTGTCCTTCGGAGCGAAAGACAGGAAAGCGTATGCGATGCAGAGTCCGTCCCTGAAAGCCGGAAACGAGTTCTTCAGAAGATTCACTGCCGAATTCGGCTCCACGAGATGCTCGAAGGTAGTGGAACACCAGTTTGGAAGGCCCTACGATTTTCAGAATCCGGAGGACATGAAACTGTTCATGGAAGCGGCGAAGACCGGCAAGTGCAACGAGGTCGTGAAGAAAGCAGTCTCTATCGCGGCGGACATAATAATGGAAGACCGCCAGATGTAACCGGCGGTCACTTGCAGGCTCTCAAATTGTCGGTGAACAAATTGATCTGGAACGTAGGGCTCAGTTCCTCGGCTTCAGTATCCATGTTTTTGCTGAAGATAGTATTTCCAGCAGCTCTTCCCTCCGCTTCTCCGGCATCAGCGAAGCGGTCGAGAGAGTCTGGCGGTCGTCATACATCGGAAACTCTTCCACGTCGAATCCGAGCTTGCTGTAAAAAAGTACAGCATCCGCCTTGCTGTTGAAATCGTTCTCCGTGATGTTCCGCCCCGTCTGATCTGCGATCTTCTTCATCGCGGATTTCGCTATCGCTTTTCCGGCCGGCCCGAGCATCGATGCAATCTTCTTCCGCGTCTCGCCGAGGGTGATGTCGGTCGTGATCCATGCGCCTCCCGATTTCAGCAGTAGCACCCGAACGATCTCGGCCATTTTCGCTTTTTCCTCGGGATCGAGATACATCATGAGTCCCTCGTTGCACACGGCGAAACGATCTCTCCTGAAATATGACGCTGCGTTTTCCATCTGATCCCTGTCGAGGACGTTCGCGGGTTGGAGGTGAAATCTGTCCATTGGAATGCCGGCCCGCCTGGCTATGCTCGCAATTATCGGCGAACTCTCCGCATAAATGTCGGGAAGATCCGTTCCGACGTAGGTCCCGCCGTTTGCCACGATCTCGATTCCCCTTGGCGAAAGTCCGCACGCCAGCTCCAGCGCATTTCCAATTCCGCACTTATCGAGTCCCCGGTTGATCGACTTGTACCGCGCTTCGAACATTGCGGGCGAAATTGTTCCCATGGCTACCACCTGATCGCCTAGCAAATATATAGCGGTCTCTTTCGCGCCGACGGATTCGGCGATCTCCTTTGAGTATGGTATGTCCGACAGCGATCTCCAGTAAGCGGCGATCTTTGCCGTCGGACTGATTCTACTATGGTCGGTTCTCTTGCTCACGTCTGTCATTCCATTTTGCCTGTTTATCATTTAAGACGATCAAAGGCGGGCACAATTCTAGACTCTAATTCCTAAATGCTGGACAAATTCAGAACTCGAAACTCAAAACCGCAGCTTATGTAGATATCCATCGGCGGATTTCGGTGATTAGATAGTGCGGACTTGTTTAGAGTTTCGAGTTTAGGGTTTGGAATTTCAAACAAGGGTTGCGTTTCGCTTGAGCATCACCAAATACGAGTCCATGTTCGATATGATCTCTCTTCTGTTCTTCGGGATGAGCGGTTTAAAAAACCGAAAGAGCCACCCCAAGGCCGGCTCTCTTTTTAATCTCCATGCCTCCTTTACCACGGAACGCACCTCATAAGCCGTCCAGCCATACGGCCCAAAAAATCCGGCAGCCTCCTCGGGTGCGAATTGCATCCTAGCGGCTCCTTCCGTGAAATGCTTGAATGAACTCCTCTTCATCCAATCGAGCATTACTGGCGAGAGTATGTCCATTATCCACCAGCGGAAGTTGGCCTGCCCGTGAAGATCGGCGGCGAGTGCGGTAACTTCTTCCTCACGCAAATAGACGAGAAGACCTTCGGTGATCACCATGACCCGCCTGGATTCTGCGTTGATCCTGTCGAACAGTCTCTTTCTAGCGTCGCTGTCGATGAGATCGAGCTTCACCCTCTCGAGCGAACATCGCGGCTTCGCGTCGGAAAGTCTCTCCTCCTTGTAAGAGATCATATCAGAAAAGTCGACCTCGATCCATTTAATCGATGAAGGAAGGTCCATCCGGTACGGCCTCGCGTCAAGGCCGGCGGCAAGGTTGACCACGGTATCCACATTGTCTTCCTTTATTACCCTGTGAATGAACTCGTCCATCACGGCGGTCCTTACGATCATCGACCATGCGCCGGTCTTGCCGTGTCTCATGTTTTCGACGATTTGTTTGCCGCGTTCGCCTGCCAGCGTCTCCGCGTACGCATCATGGAACAGCGCGTCCTTTCGTTTCGACTCAATCGCGCGGTAAACGGCGACCCAGAGTGCGGTGTCGGAGACGTGAGTTATCTGAGAGTCGTTTGTTGTCCCTGTGTTCATTGAAGGTGCTCCGTTACAGAATCAGATTCCTGTAATTTAACGCTTTGTTCGTGATTCCCATTCTAATTGATTGCCGGTAAACTCGGCGTAACGCTCAACGGCGGCGCGAAGAGCTCTTTCATCGGGTCGGTTTACCTCCCGAAACAATTCAGTCGTGATCGTGACCTTCTTCGTAATTCGTCTCTTCCATTTCCCTACAACATTTCCGTCAATCATTATCGTCGAGTCCGGCATGCCGCCTGTTCTCAACATCTTCAATACCTTCTTATCGATGGACGCCGCGCGGTCTTTGTACCCTATGAGGAAGCTGTCGAACGGCGGGAGCAAATGTACGACCTGTTTCGCCGGTTTAATCATAACGCTTTCCTTGGGCATCCAGTAAGTATTTCCTTCAATGGAAATTTTCCGGAGCCAGAATTCTGCCATCGCAAGTCCCAATCTGGCATCTTCAGCTCTCAGCCCCGACCACCACATGTAGTCCTGAATCGTCGCCGGACCGTGACTCGTGAAATACCGGCGGGCAAGTTCCGCCAACGCGTCATTGCGCTCCATCGATTGCTTCACGGGCACCCATTCGTCGAACAAGGCATGAGTTTCCTGTTTCTCTTGCTTCGCCCCGAAACAGAGGACTCTGTCGATCGAAGCGCGGTGCAATATGAACGGCGCGCGCTGCCCCTCGCACGAGATACCGTTCTTTTCCAGCATGACCACGAGCTCTTTACGCGTCAGCTGACCGCCGCCTTTGAGGAATTTCGTGAAGAGCGTCCCGGCTTTCCGGAACGTCCTTTCGTCCAGCCCGAGTTCATCGTAGCGACGAGTGAGTCCCGCGATCAGGCCCGGGGCGAGAAGACGGAGCATCCAGTCGATGTCCGTTCCCGCGAGAAAGTGCAGCGTCCCCCGCATCGCCCAGGTTCTGACTATCTGCCTTTCAGATATCGCTTTCCGGATGTCGCTTATCGTGGAGCCGGGGATTCTCAATCCGATGGACCACTCTCCGCCAGCGTAATCCTGAGCCTGGATAGCTCCGAGAATCTTCACAACTTCATGTGGAGCCTTCGTGCTATCGCCCGACAGTAGCTGATTTACGAGCCGCCTCCGCAAAACATTGATATTTGTCATGAAGTTCTTCTCATGTCAAAATCGGGCCATCCTCAGGTCAAGGTGTGTTCGTACAAGTCGATTGCCGGTTAGCGCGTTGAGATTTGTTTGGAGCTTGGCGTTTGATTGTTGGAGCTTTCTTACTTGACCGCCGCGAACGATATCGCGTCCGCCGACCACTCGGGCGAGCTTTCGATAGCGTCCATTATGGAATCCGGATCGGAGACCACCGTCCACATTTTCCTGTGAGCCTCCGACATGAAGTTTTCTTTTATACTCTTCTCAAGCATTTCTATAAGCGGGTTGTAATAGTTGTTGATATTCATGATGACGATAGGCTTCGTGTAAAGGCCGAGCCGTTTCATGGAGATAGCCTCAAGGAGCTCCTCGAACGTGCCGCTCCCGCCGGGAAGGGCAATGACAGCGTCGGTGCCTTCGAGAAGCCGCTTCTTCCTTTCATGCATATCGGAGACGACGTGTATCTCTTCGAGATCCTTGTGCTGCCATTCGACTTCCGTCATGAATTTTGGAATTATCCCGACGACGTGCCCGCCGCCACTGATCGCCGTATCCGCGATGCGGCCCATCAAACCTGCCGCCCCGCCTCCGTAAACGATGGTCACATCGTGAGAGACAAGCTGGACGGCGAGTCGCTCCGCCGCCTCGAAATATGTTTCATCTATCTTACTGCTCGAAGCGCAATAAACGCATATTCTTTTCATGGGTCTTTGCCCGAATTCAATTAAAGATTTTGACAATTGTATGCATGAATATAGCGGATATACCTTTTCTCTTCACTTAAGAATGAGTTAATGTTTCGTTATCAATTTCGGCCTGCGACCTGTCTGCAAATTCGACAGAATAATATTTTCCAACGATCACCGATATCGGGACACCTATGCAGAAAACAACGTACAGAACCGCAAGCGTCGTTTGAACGGGGCGGAAAGGTATGTGAGGCACGCCGCTCAAAGGGAGGACCACTAAATTCATGGCCGTCCATACGACGAGCCCGTAGATAATTCCGGTCACGAACCTGTTCCGATGAAAAGCCATCAGCCTTGGATAGACAAAGTAGAAGATGAGAGTCCATATCAGCGCGATCGTGTAATGAAAAAGGAGACCCAGAATCGCCATCAAGAGCCCGCCTGAGAACGCGCTCCTTCCGAAGACGCCGCTAGCTATGAACTGGTACAGTATCGTCAGCCTACCGCCTTGGGTGAATAGATAATTCAACGTGGCCGCGGTTATATCCAGCGTCGCAGCAACCAGCCACGCGGCAAATATTGCCTTTAGTGCCGAACGTCTTCTGATGTCGCTTCTCGACTCTGTCTCTTGTTCTGACATGACGGCTTAATCCTCATTGATTGTACTGTAATAAAATTCCTGATCAGGGCACTTTCGCCGATCAGGACGGTATCCACCGTACTCTCTTCTCATTCGTGCGAATAATATTTGCCTATGATTGTCGAGACAGGCGTTCCGATTGTGAAGATGAGTATCACAGTATCTATCGCGAAATGGAGAATATTCAACGGTTGACTGCTGTGGGGCACATTGCTGAGAGGGAGCACCACGAAAGTCATGGCGCATGAAACGAAGACTCCGTACAAACCAGCGTTAACAAAAGGATTTCTCAAGACCTTTCTTACAAACGGAAAAACAAAATAGAAGAAGCATGTCCATATCAGCGTGATAAGATAGTGTAAAGCCAGCCCGAGCAATGCCGTTCCCATCCCGCCCGAAAATGCCGACGGACCGAGGACGCCGCTTGCGATTCCCTGATAAAGGGCGGTCAATTTGAGTCCGTAAGCTAGCGGGTAGTAAATCGAAGCAACCGTAATATCGAGGGTCCCGGCAACAAGCCAGGCGGAAAGTATTGGCTTGAATGAACGCCTCGACTTGGGCTGAGACAAAACTGACGTTTCCGGATCATGATTCATATGGAGAGGTTCCTTCCGTCATGTTGTAAGGCCTGCAGACGAGCATGAGAGAGTCCCAATTGCCGGGCGGCTCAACCCGCAAGAGTCTTCTCGATTCGGCGGTCGGGGACAAGCCACATTACCGCGACCGCGACATAGAGCGCGCACGCTATCCATCTGCTCAGAGCGCAGGAGGCTACGGCGGCAAGATAAAGCACGATGGATATTTTCCCTTTGAAGTCGCTTCCGAGAGCAACCGCGATAACGGAATCCCTACCGTGCAGCGCGACCAGCGTCTTCGCGAGCATGAAGTACGCAATGGCGGCAAACAACAGGATGATGCCGTAGGCCGCGACAGGCCACACCGCGAAGTTGTTCTCGCCCATCCACGCCGTTCCGAACGGGAAGAGAGAAAGCCAGAAAAGAAGATGCAGATTTGCCCAAAGCACGCGCCCGTTGACGCGCGCGACCGCCTGGAGCATGTGATGGTGATTGTTCCAATAAATACCCAGGTTGATGAAGCTTAGGATGTAACTGAGGAAAACAGGTATGAGTGGCACGAGTGAACCCGGGCTACTCCCGCGTGGCACGGCGAGTGCGAGCACCATGATGGTTATAATGATCGCCAGAACCCCGTCGCTGAAAGCCTCCATTCTCCCTTTGCTCATGCTTTTCACTTCTCCGATCGTCGTGAAAGCTTGGGTCCGGTTTCGGTCAACTGGGTTATCGGATCATCGGCTGAATTACAAGCGCGCGGTGAGAACATTTCGGTTCCGGATTCTTCTCTTTTTTCTACTGCTGATTAATAGCAAACCATCAAAGAGTCTAACGATTAATGTTGCATATGGCGTTCCCCATCGCGCGTGATGAGATGGTCTTCGAAAGAATGGAAACTGATGCCTTTACAGGCGAGATACGGTAGACGCGCGTTCTGTTTCAGCGCCGGGTCTTTTCTTATTCCAACTATATCATATTAGTTACTGTGAGTTCGTCCGCTTCGAGATGATCTACATTTCTTTTCAGCGTGGTGGCATTCTCAAGCTCCCTGACGAACCAGCGCCTGCTTAACAGGTTTCTATCCACGACAGATCGCAGCCACTTCTCTTCCTTGTAGTCGAGCATGCCATCCGAGAGTGCGACCGCCAGGCTGTCTTTTACGAACATCATCGCGAGCTCCCTCGAAGAAAATTGCGGCGGAGTGTCTTCGATATATTTGTTCGAGATGATTTCTCTTATCGCGGTTTCGCAGAACTCTTTCTCAAACCCGAGTTTCTTGCCGATGCGGGAAATCATTGCCGCCTCCTCGTCCGTGACCTTGCGATCCTTTCTGATGAGAAGGAGCAGCCCTTTGAAGTAGTTGCTCGCGTCCATCACGTTGATTTCCACGATGCACCTCCGGCGCGGATATTTATAGAGAGTCTCAAACCGTGGAATGTTACTGACAGCGTGGTCGAAAGTCAAGATAATGAAGACAACATGGACCAGTCTCCGGCCGGCAGTGGAGGAGGTTGAGTCCCTGTTATGCATATCACACCGCCGTCGAGCGTCGACTTGCGATAAGTAACATCAAAGGGTAACTTTTTGGGCAGCAAACAGGGAGGATAAGACGATGAAGAAGTCGTGCATATCGTCTATAGCCCTTTTGGTGGGGCTTTTTTCGGGCCTCGGATATGCCCAGCAAGCTAATGATTTTAACCTCGATCTGTACAGGCAATTCCTCGAGTCGCACAGCAGCATGACAGCCGGCCAGCTCCTGGCTCTTCATGACGCCGGAAAGTTCCGAGCTGACGTCGCTACCAATGTCTTCGCGTCGGCCTATTTCG
>JAJYOS010000267.1 GCA_021796055.1 Bacteroidota bacterium | reverse complement strand
TCGCGCCCCATGCGGGCGCGTGGATTGAAACGGGCTGGACATTATCGTGAATGGATGTCAGATACGGTCGCGCCCCATGCGGGCGCGTGGATTGAAACGCGGCGTCGGCCCCGAGCTGCTCGACTTCCGCGTGTCGCGCCCCATGCGGGCGCGTGGATTGAAACTAGCACGTCTCTGACGTTGTAAAGCTCAGATAGCCGGGTCGCGCCCCATGCGGGCGCGTGGATTGAAACTATGATTATCTCAGGGTTGTCTGGCACTTGGGAGGTCGCGCCCCATGCGGGCGCGTGGATGAACCGTAGAATCACCATTTTCTGATTTTTCACCGCCAGCGTTCCCCGTGTGCGCGGGGATGAACCGGATGCATCGCCGAGATCGATTTCGCCGGAGAGGCGTTCCCCGTGTGCGCGGGGATGAACCGACCGATCACCTCCTGCTGACCGTACCGAAAAGCCTTATAGAGCTCCTGAACATTCTGGTTCGTCAGCTGGATAGAAGCATTTGCATCCCTGCCGTCGATTATTATTTTGAGTTGAATCGTGTTATCGGCCATTGTATCTTTATTCTATGAAAGTCTTTGGAATCATCGTCGTTTCTCTCATCCTCTTGTCCTCACTTTTCAGCGGGCACATATCGTCAGTCCTTTTCGTTCTCTTTGCTTCGGGTCTCATTGTATTCCTGAATAAAGTTTTCGATGAGATGGCTCGCAACGAGACGCGCCGGAACCGTTCCTGACTATTTCCGGATTTTTTCCCATTCTTCGATTCTCTCCCGCATTTCATTCAATTCTCTGATCTTCTGCAAGTATAGCCAGTTGTAACATCTTTCAATTTCCACGTTTTCAATCGCCGCTGCGTTCCCCGTGTGCGCGGGGATTGAAACCACTTGTCTAACAGGATCGGGTTGACGACGAGATGTCGCGCTCCCGACTTTGTCGGGACGCGTGGATTGAAACTTAACCATCTCAGTCATATCGGGAAAAAATCGAGTGTCGCGCCCCGTGCGGGCGCGTGGAATGATGAGCGCCGCTTATTTCAAGATCGTCAACACGTCGGACAAGCCCGATACCTTATATGGCGTCAAAGCCGATTTTGCGGAGATGGCTCAGCTGCATGAGTCGTTCAGGAATGATGGAATGGTCGGGATGAAGCAAGTAAGATTTGTCATCGTCCCGGCAAAGTCGAGTTTCGAGTTCAAGCCGGGCGGTTACCATGTCATGCTGATGAATGTTAAAGAAGATTTGAAAGTAGGAAAGAAGGTCACCCTCCGGCTCCTTTTCAAGCATGGTGGAACAGTAAAGGTGGCAGTACCGGTTAGAAAATAGTGTTCTCGTATGACCAAAACCCGTGTCAAATGGCAAACAGACTGCCTGAAAAGCATTTGGAAAAAATATGGGAAAGCGATGAAAGCAAACAACCGTTTCTTCTCAAGGTCGTCAATCGCAAAGTGGACGTTAAAGGACAATTTGTGATAAATCACAATTAATTTGGACTTCTCTCTTGAATGCAGTATTATATTACCAATATCTTCAAAAGACATGGACCTAAAAATCAGAGACATTGTGGGGATGTTGCAAGTCAACGAGAAAACGGTATATCGTTGGATCAAAGAGAAGAAGATCCCATGTTATCGCATCAACCATCAATACCGATTCAGCCGCGCGGAGATCAACGAGTGGATTTTGAGCAACAAGGTCGAATTGTCCTCGTCGCTGATAAACCTGGGACTCAATAACCATAACTTGCTGACCTTATTGGAAAGAGGGGGAATTGTTCCGGGCATCAAGGGCCGCAATGTCAAGGAAGTACTCACGAGCGCCGTTGAGAAAGTGTCGACTCCTTCCGGGTTGTCAAAGGAAGATGTACTTCTCACTTTGCTGAGTCGAGAGGAGCTTATGCCGACGGCGATCGGCAAGGGCGTGGCAATTCCGCATCCTCACAATCCGATAGTCACGGATCCAAACAATGCGAGCGTTTCGATCTGTTATCTGGACGAGCCTGTGGACTTCAATGCGCTCGATGGTCAGCCGGTGTATACTCTTTTTGTTCTGTTCACTGCAACGCCCCGCATGCATCTCGAGGTCCTTTCTAAGATTTCTCATCTCTGTCAAAACGATCTGTTTCTGGCAAAACTGAGCGAGCGTTCCACGAAGGAAGGCATATTGGAATTCGTCGGTGCCAGGGAGAAAGAATGGCAGAAGAAGAATGTGGTTGTCGGTGTATAATTTTCTCATAGGTGTTGCACTGTTCGTCGCGGGCGGCGTTGCTGCCATTTTCTCCAGGGAGAAATCGAGGGGAAAAATATTTTTTCTTTTTGCGGCGGCAGGCCAATTCTTCGTTCTACCGGGCGTTGTCGGAACGCTCTTGAACGGCGGGCAGCTTGAAATGCCGCTCTACTTTTCCGGGCCCATTGGGACGGCTTTCTTGCGTTTGGACCCGCTCGCTTCGATATTCGCTCTGGTCATCTCGGTCGGCGCGCTCCTCGCGTCTGTTTATTCCATCGGCTACATGAAGATGTACAAGGGCGACCGGGCTTCGCTTTCTTCATACTATTTCTTCTTGGGATTGATGAGCGCTTCGATGCTCCTCGTCGTCACTGCGCAGAACGCTATCCTCTTCCTGATTGTCTGGGAAGTAATGTCGATGTCCTCATTCTTTCTTGTCGGCTTCGAAAACAAAAAGGAGGATGTCCGCAAGGCGGCTATCTACTATTTCGTTGCGATGCAGGTCGGGGCGGCGTTCTTAATTGCGGCCTTCGGTTGGATTTCGGCAGTCTCGGGTTCGCTCGATTTTAATTCCTTCTCTCCTTTCCTGAGTAACTCGGGTGATGTATCCATTCTGCTCTTCATCCTGTTCTTTCTGGGTTTCGGCACGAAAGCCGGGTTTGTCCCGATGCACACGTGGCTTCCGAGAGCGCATCCTGCCGCGCCGACTGGGGTCTCGGCGCTTATGTCCGGCGTGATGATTAAGACCGGAATCTACGGGATCATGAGAATTCTGCTGTTGGCCAAAATTCCGGATTACAGAATAGTCTATGGGATCCTGTTCGTATCTTTGATCACGGGTGTGTACGGCGTGATGAATGCGATCGCGCAACATGATATCAAAAGGCTTCTTGCGTATCACAGCATAGAAAATATCGGGATAATCGGAATGGGCATCGGCGTCGGGATGCTTGGATTAGTCTATAATAGTCCGATGATAGCGATGCTCGGCTTTCTCGGCGCACTTCTGCATGTCGTGAATCATTTCACTTTCAAGAGCGTCCTCTTCTACGGAAGCGGTGTCGTTTACTCGCAGACCCACACAAGAGACATCGACAAGCTCGGCGGACTTTCAAAGTACTTGCCTCTGACATCGTTGATGTTTCTGATTGCATCTCTTGCGATTACCGGACTCCCGTTCTTCAACGGGTTTGTCAGCGAGTTTGCCATGTATCTAGGATTCGTAAAGAGTTTTTCATCGAACACGCTTTCAATGAGCGTCGCCGCGTTGCTCGGACTCTCCGGTTTAGCTTTCATCGGTGCGATGGCGCTCTTGTGTTTTACAAAAGTCTACGGCATCTGTTTCCTGGGTTTACCGCGGACGGAGTTTCATTCCATACCGAACGAGAAAGAGATGACTCTCCTCATCCCGATGGGCGTCCTTGTGATTGTCATGCTGGCAATCGGACTATTCCCGTGGCTTGGAATCGAATTGCTTAGGAATGTCGTCATGCAGTTCTTACCTGCCGGCTCCCTTGATCAATTCGAGGCGGTTATTCCTGTCTTTCGGACAATGTCAGTTGTCCTCGCTGGATTTCTCGGTTTGTTCGGGTTCTTCTTTGGGTTGAGAACCTACCTGCTTCGAAAGCGTGAAGTTGCTGTGTTCAAGACATGGGACTGCGGTTATCAGGTGGGAAGCAGCAGGCTTCAGTACACGAGCAGCTCATTTGCACAGCCTTTCTTGCGCCTTGTTGCAGAGTTGGTACCTCAAAGAATCAAAGTAGAAAAGGAGCCGGTTCTGTTTCCTGAAACGGCATCGCTGGAGAGTCATACTCAGGATCTTTCTGAAAGGTTCATTCTTAAACCGGTGATCAGATCCCTGGACAATTTCCTGAACATGTTTTCCTGGATACAGAGCGGAAAAATGCAGCAATACATCATATACGGCCTCATTTTCCTGGTCTTCCTTCTCATCTGGATTTTTGGGGTCAGATGATGGCGGTAGTCATTGTGTTGGCACTAATGACCGTGTCTCCTTTTTTCTTTATCGGTTTGATAAACAAAGTCAAGGCGGTCTGGGCGGGAAGGAAGGGAGCGCCGCTCCTTCAACCGTACTACGATTTCTTCAGACTTCTCAAAAAGGGAGAAGTGATCAGCGGAACGACTTCGATCGTATTCAAGATTGCGCCTTCAGTGAACATCTCAGCCGTTCTCTTCGCACTGCTGATCGTGCCGATTCCGTTGATCGGCTCGGTAATAAATTTCCAGGGTGACTTTGTTCTGTTCGCCTATGCGCTCGGGCTGGCCAAGTTCTTCACCGTGGCGGCGGCTTTGGACACCGGCAGTAGTTTCGAAGGGATGGGTGCGAGCAGGGAAGTGACGTATTCTACGATCGTGGAACCTGCTTTCTTCGTTGTCATAGGCTCACTGGCATTATTAACACACCAGATTTCCTTCGACTCGATTTTCGCTGCTGTGAACTTCAGTACTCACTACACGGCGCTCATTAAGATATTGTTAGTGGCATCTCTTTTCATCATGCTTCTCGCCGAGGGGAGCCGCGTCCCGGTAGACGATCCGAACACACACCTCGAACTGACCATGATCCACGAGGTGATGATCCTGGACTATTCCGGTCCCGATTTGGCTTTCATTCAATATGCCGCCGCGTTGAAGATGACCATAATCTCAATCTTGATAGCCGATCTTCTCGTGCCATCCTATTTGGGGTTGTTACCGACACTGGCAGTGTTAGCGTTCATTATGGCTTTGGTATTTTTGTCGGTCGGGATCGTCGAATCATTGATTGCACGCTCAAGAATTTCACACATCCCGCAGTTTCTGTTTCTCATGACCACGCTCTCTCTGACCGCTTTTGCCGTTATTGCCTTCTTCCTGTTCGGGGTGATCGGATGACTGATATCCTGATTGTTCTGCTGGGAACGACGATGCTTTATGTATCCGCGGTCAGCAGAATCGAAGCCTACGTCAAGACGCTGGCATTCCAGGGCCTGATCCTCTTCCTTCTGGTGGTCTTAGGCATCAAAGAGATAAACTGGCTGAACCTTGCGTTCCTGATATTCGAGACGTTGGTCATCAAGGCCGTCGTCATCCCGTACTTCCTGCTGACTGTAATCCGCAAGAATGAGATCGGCCGCGAAATTGAGCCCTACATTTCTCAGTTCTATTCGCTCTTGATCGCAAGCGGGATTTTCATCTTCGGTTTCGTTGCCGCTTTCTGGTCCGCCGGAACAGGCAGCGGGATAAAGCCGCTTTACTTCGGAATCTCTATCATGATGATTATCATAAGCCTCTTCCTGATAGTCAACCGGAAAAGGATCATCACGCATATTCTGTGCTACATGATGCTTGAAAACGGGATATTCCTTCTTTCGCTGTCGGTGGCGAACGAGCTTCCGATGCTTGTGAACATCGGCGTCCTGCTCGACCTTTTCGTGGGCATTTATCTCTTCGCAATCTTCTTCAACAAGATTAACGAGATCTACGACGGCAGCCACGTGGATGTTCTGACGGAATTGAAAGACTAGCGATGATCAGCCTTGTAATCATACTCCCTCCGATTTTAGGTCTGGTCAGCCTCGCGGCAAAGAACAGATTTGTCAATCGCGTCGCGTTGCTTGGCTCAGCCTCACTGCTGCTTGTAGTCGCATTCGTGCAGTGGCTTGGAATCGAGTGGTTTTGGCTTCCGGACTGGCTGCTGCAGTACTTCCGGTTCGACAGCATCGGACTTTACTTTTTTGCTGTGATGAGTTTGGTATTTGCCGGAGTGTCGGTCTACAGCCTGTTCTATTTCAAGGAACATCACCTCACTGCCAGTCAGGAATCCGTTTACGTTGTAGAGATCCTCTTCTTCGTAACTGCGATGAGCGGCGTTGTTTTGGGGACGCATCTCGCCCTGATGTGGGTCTTCGTAGAGGGTACGACGCTGACAAGCGCGCTTCTCATCTACTTCGAAAAGAGAAAATCTTCTCTTGAGGCGACATGGAAATATGTCTATATCTGTTCCATCGGTATAGCGCTCGCTTTTGTCGGGATAGTGTTGCTTTCAATAGGAAGCGAAAGCATCGGCTCGCTCTTTTTCAGCAATTTGTACCAGCACGCTTCGGAAATAAATCCCTTCTGGTTAGAAATATCCTTCGCCTTCATATTCGTCGGATTCGGAACAAAGATTGGCATAGCACCTTTACACGCATGGCTGCCTGACGCGCACTCCGAAGCGCCATCTCCGGTTTCTGCTTTACTGTCCGGTACGCTCCTTAATTCTGCCTTTCTTGGATTGTTGAGAGTTCAGGAAATTTTCATCTGCGCTCACCAGCAGAGTTTCTCGGATTTCATATTGATATCGACCGGCTTCCTGTCTCTTCTGGTTAGTTCGGTTTTCATGATTCGCGTGAAGAATTACAAGCGGATGCTCGCTTATTCTTCAATTGAAAACATGGGAATAATATTCATCGGAGTCGGACTTGGCAAACTGGGTGTCTTTGCCGCCATGCTTCACACCTTTGCGCATTCGCTTTCCAAAATGGCTCTGTTCCTGACTTCCGGAAATATCCTTTATCATTACGAAAGCAAAAAGATTGAAGATGTTCGTGGTTTGCTGAAGCGAGATCCGGTAACAGGATGGATTTGGATCGTCTCGGCACTTTCGATAATTGGGATCCCGCCCTTTCCCATTTTCATCAGCAAGTTCTTTATCGTCAAAGCATTCTGGCTAACCGGGCAGAGCTGGCTTGCTGTCTTATTCTTCTTGTTCTTGATTATCGTAACATTCGGGATGAGCCGGGCAGTCTTCAATATGGCTTTTGGTGAGTCTCAACTCGAAGGGAAATGGAAGCCCAAGCCGAACGTGTCCGCCTATGCTCCGCAAATCGTTCTCCTGATCGTTCTTCTAATGATCGGAACGAGCATGCCGAGCCAGCTTTTCGATCTCATAAACAAAGCTGCGGGTTTCTTCTCCGCTGGATCACCTCAGACCCAACTGATCCGTTTGGGGACGGCGGTAATGGCCGGACAGCATCTGGGAGCCATACATTGAGCTGGGTCGAAATAAGAAATCTGCAGGCTATTCCATTGGCCGAAATTCCGCGCCTTCCGATTGAAGGGTTGAGACTTCAGCTGATCGAGAAAATAAAAAGAGGCGGGCGGCTGGTTCAATTCTTCGGCGACAAAAGTTCTGACGGTGTCGTCTTATTTGCGGTTGTTGCGGATGATAACGCGTCAAGGCTCTATGTCGCTTCATCGAGTTTCACGGCTGAGAGAGTTTACCGCTCGATTACACCCGAGGCACCTTCGGCTCACTTGTTTGAAAGAGAATTTCACGAGGAATTTGGAATTGTGCCGGAGGGACATCCCTGGTTGAAACCGGTTCGAAGCAGCATACCGGGAATTGCCGGCGATGAGACTCCGTATGAATTTTTTAGCATGGCAGGAGAGGAGGTCCACGAAGTCGGGGTTGGACCGATCCATGCGGGAATAATCGAGCCGGGACATTTCAGATTTTCCTGTCACGGAGAGAAGGTATATCAGCTTGAGATCAAGCTGGGTTTCCAGCATCGGGGTGTCGAAGTTTTGTTTGTTAGAAATGGCGGCCGGCCCATCTACCTTGAGAAGCTTGCCGAGTCGGTGTCCGGTGACACGGTCATCGGGCATGCTGGCGGATTCATTCGGGCTATCGAGTCGCTTGCAGACACGGTCGTTCCTCGCAGAGCAAAACTCATCCGCACAATAGCGCTGGAATTGGAGAGGACAGCCGTTCACCGAGGCGAACAACGGG
>JAJYOS010000266.1 GCA_021796055.1 Bacteroidota bacterium | reverse complement strand
TTCTCGCCAATCCAGCGTCTATCGCTATATCAATCACTTAACGGATCCTCTCATCTTTTTATCCGTCAATATTTATGCCCCTATCGCGGATTTAAGGCTACCCCACGTTATTGCAAAATCACCCCCTCAAATCTATATTGAAGAAGTGTCCGTCGCTTTTCTACATTGCCGGACATTCAGCATCTGTGTTTTAATCTAAGGGCGAATGGATTACGAAATTAGAGGAGCGTCATCAATCAATGGCGCATTCAAAGTTCCGGGTGACAAGTCAATTTCCCATCGTGCGCTGTTATTTTCTTCGCTTGCCAATGGCGTATCCGAAATAAGGGGAATTTCGACCGGTGGCGATGTGAGCAGTACGGCACAATGCCTGACGCTTCTCGGCACCGATATCGTCAGGAGAGATGGTATTGTAACAGTCAAAGGGAAAGGCAAGCGGTCCTACAATGCGCCTGTCTCGCCATTGGACGCCGGAAACAGCGGTACGACGATGAGGCTCCTTGCGGGAATACTGTCAGCGCAGAAGTTCGATTCTACTTTGACCGGCGACGAGACGCTCCGTCGGCGGCCGATGCAAAGGATCATTGACCCTCTCTCCCAAATGGGGGCGAATATCGTACCATCTTATAACATGACCGCGCCGCTCAAGATATTTCCCTCCTCTAAGTTTCACGGGATAAGGTACGAGCTTCCGCTTCCAAGTGCACAAGTGAAGTCGTCTATCCTTCTCGGCGGAATTCATGCGGATGGTGAAACGATAGTTGTCGAACCTGTTGAATCCCGGGACCACACCGAGCGAATGTTGAAACTTAAGAAAATCCAGACGCCGTCGGGCCTTGAGACGACGGTCACCGGTGAATATATCGTCGAGCCAGCCGAGTATGAAGTGCCAGGCGATATTTCGTCTGCGGCATTCTTTTTATCGGCAGGAGCGATTCTGCCGAACTCATCGGTGACTGCGATCGGGATAACTCTGAATCCTACTCGTACTGGATTGCTCGATGTTCTGAAGGAGATGGGAGCGAAGGTTGTGATCGAAAATGTCCGCGAAGCGGCGGGCGAGCCGATCGGAGATGTCACCGTCTCTCATGCTGAATTGAAAGGGATGGCCATAGGCGGCCAATTGATCCCACGATTAATAGATGAGCTTCCGATCATCGGCGTTATTGGCGCTTTCGCCAATGGCGAGACAGTAGTACGCGACGCTCATGATCTTCGCCGGAAGGAGTCGGACAGAATTGTGGCGGTCGTCGATAACCTGGCTGCGATGGGAGCTGATGTCGAGGAGCTGGACGACGGCTTCGTGGTTAGAGGAAGCGGAAGCTTAAACGGAACCGAGCTGGATTCATACAAGGACCACAGGATCGCGATGGCGTTTGCGGTGGCCGGTTTAGCAGCCAGTGGAAAAACGGTGATTCGCCATTCTGAATGGGCGCAGATCTCATTTCCGGAGTTTTTCGAGATCCTTGAGAATCTAGTTGTCCTGGGCAAGCAGGGCAACGATCCTTTTCCTGCCGGAGTGGGGAAGAGTGGTCTGACTGCTGCAGAAGGGAGCTGAACATGGCGGGAGTTAAACTCGACGGCATTTCCAAAGTGTATGAAGGCGGTGTTGTGGCAGTTAAAGACGTCAACCTGGAGGTTGCAGACAAAGAGTTTGTAGTCCTTGTCGGTCCCTCTGGGTGCGGAAAGACCACAATGCTCCGGATGATAGCCGGTCTCGAAGAAATCTCCGGCGGCGATATATACATTGGCGAGAACCGGGTGAATGACGTTTCACCAAAGGATCGCGACATTGCTATGGTGTTCCAGAATTATGCTCTTTATCCGCACATGACTGTCTATGAGAATATGGCATTCGGTCTCAAGCTGAGGAAGTTTCCTAAACCGGAGATAGATGCGAGAGTGAAGGATGCCGCTGAAATTCTGGGGATAACCGATTACCTGCAAAGGAAACCAAAGGCTTTGTCGGGCGGACAGCGGCAGCGTGTGGCTCTCGGAAGAGCCATCGTTCGAAAGCCGAAGGTGTTTCTATTTGATGAGCCTCTCTCGAATTTAGATGCCAAAATGAGGGTACAGATGCGTGCAGAGATCTCGAAGCTTCACCAGAGACTCGGTGCGACAATGATATACGTTACCCATGACCAGGTTGAAGGCATGACAATGGGTGACAGGATCGTGGTAATGAAAGACGGTAAGGTACAGCAAATCGATACTCCTCTGAATCTTTACAATCATCCCGTCAACAAATTCGTGGCCGGATTCATCGGAAGCCCGGCAATGAATTTCTTCGAAGGTCAGTTAACCGGCAACGGCAAAGTCTATTTTGATGACCCGGCGGCCGGACTGCGGTTTGAGATGCCGTCGTCTCTCCCCTCCTGCCTCAACACTTTGTCGGGCAAGCGTATTTATCTCGGCATCAGACCCGAACATATATTTGTTCAGGAGTTTTTCCACGGGCAACTCGATGCGACCGCAAAATTGAAAGTAGATATCTCGGAGCCGATGGGAAGCGAGGTCTACTTGTATTTCGGATCGAGTGCGAGCCAGATCGTTGCAAGGGTTACCGCGGAAGTAGACCCCCGACCTGGATCGGAACTCACAATGTATTTTGACACAACACATGCGCACTTTTTTGATAAGGAGAACGAACTCTCTTTGTTGTACAAGAACAGCGCTGGATTGAACTAAAATGGAAATTCCTTTTACAGAGCTTCCCGGGCAATCGCAGTTATATACGGACTACTTATATAACTTTGAAAAGCTAAGAAAATACTACAACGTCGATTATAAAAATGACGACGAGCTTCGAAATCATTTCCAGAGAGTCTCGGAATCGTTCAGCATCAAGAGGGCTGCTCTTGTCGAGCTGCTGCGCGAACAGAACTCTAGATTGAATAAGTCCGAAGGATATGAGAATCTTCTTGAGTGGCTCGGACATGAGAACGCTATCTGCGTAGTAACGGGCCAACAAGTTGGCTTGTTTTGCGGGCCGCTTTACACTCTTTTCAAGACTGTGAGTGCCATAAAACTTGCGTCTGAGCTGAAAGCCAGGTTCCCGGAATTTGAATTTGTCCCGGTTTTTTGGCTTGAAGGAGACGACCACGATCTCGATGAATCGAACCATGTGCATCTGCTGAACCCTGCCTCCGACGTTGTCCGCGTAGAGGCCATCTTCTCGGACGGAGACGGCGAAAATCTTCATCCGCTAAGCGAGATTAGGTTTGATTCGTCCATCGAGCTTGTGTACCAGCAAATAGATGCCCTTCTCCCTGCGACTGAGTTTAAGCCGAAGCTCATGGAAATATTGATGTCGTCTTATAAAGAAGGCGAATCATACTCCACGGCATTCGCCGGAGCCCTGACGCAGGTTCTCGGCAAAAATCCCGTTTTGGTAATCGATCCCTATGATTCGAAATCAAAAAGGCTTGTGAAGCCCGTCTTCGAAAAGGAGATACAGACATATCCGAGAACCAGTGAGGAAGTAATCAGACAGAGTGCTGAGCTCGAGGAAACATATCACGTGCAGGTGAAACCCAGAGTCTTGAACCTGTTTTACATTGAGGACGGTCTGAGACGGGGTCTTGAACCGATTGGAGGAGGGTTCTCAATACGCGGCACGAAGCGAAGACTGATGCCGGAACAGATCCGTACAATCCTGGAGACCAAGCCTCAATCCTTCAGTGCCAACGTAGTGCTGAGACCGATCTGCCAGGACTATGTTCTCCCTACTGCGGGCTATGTTGCGGGACCCGGCGAAATTTCATACTTCGCACAACTGAAGGGAGTCTACGAACGGTTTGGCGTAGAGATGCCGCCGCTATTTCCGCGAGGTAGTGCTACAATCCTGGAACGGAAGATTGCCAGGGTCATGGAAAAGTACCGGCTGGGAATTAGAGATTCATTCGATGATCTGGAATCTATAATGAAAAGGGCGTTGGCCACAGCCAGTCCTGAAAACATACCCGAAGAATTTGAGCGGACATCAGCAGATATCAAAGGTTCTTTCGACCGGCTGCAGCCCCTGATTGAACGTGTCGATCCCACTTTGAAAGCGACAGTCGACCTGACAATATCGAAGATGATTCATCAGCTGGAGCACTTGCAGGAGAAGACGACGGCTGCCTACCGCCGCAAGAACGAGCAGGTCCTTCAACAGACTCGAAAGTTTCAGCAGTCGATTTTCCCGAACAGGGAGCTGCAGGAAAGAGTTTTGAATTTTACATATTTCTACAACAAGTACGGCGACGCCTTCATAGAGCTTCTGTTCCGCGAACTGCCGGCGTACTCGAATTTTCACACAGTGCTCACAATCTAACTGATAATATGATTCGTGAAACATTAGCAAAGCTTGTAGCAGGCGCGAACCTCTCACGCGAAGAAGCATACCGAACGATGCTCGAGATAATGAATGGTGAGGCGACAGAGAGCCAGATTGCCGGGTATGTGGTGGCCCTTCGAGTGAAGGGGGAAACGGTTGACGAGATCGTCGGAAGCGCGATGGCAATGCGGGAAAAGGCAGAGCTTCTCCACATTCGCAAGGAAATCGTCCTCGATACATGTGGTACCGGTGGAGACAGCGCGAGCACTTTCAATATTTCGACCGCCGCTGCCTTCGTTGCCGCTGCTGCCGGTGCAACCGTCGCTAAACACGGGAACCGTGCCATCTCGAGCAAGTCCGGAAGCGCGGATGTGCTAAAGGCACTTGGACTCGATCTTGACGGCCTAAGTATCCCAAAAGCGGAGCATGCGTTGAACGAGATTGGGCTGGCTTTTCTATTTGCTCCACTCCATCATAAGTCGATGAGATTCGCGGCGCCCGTGAGACACGACCTCGGTATAAGAACAATCTTCAACATGCTGGGACCTCTCACAAACCCTGCAGGGGCAAACAGGCAGCTGATCGGAGTCTATAGCAAATCTCTTGTCGGACCTATAGCAGAAGTGTTGAAGGACCTTGGAAGCCAGGCGGCCCTAGTGGTCCACGGAGAGCCCACCATGGACGAGATATCGCTCTGTGGAAAAACCGCAGTCGCGGAACTCAAGCTCGGCAAGATTCAGCAATACGAAATTGCGCCGGAAGATTTTGGCATCAAACGCGTCGAGCTAGACCAGCTTGTGGTGCGAAATCAGGAAGAGTCCGTGGAAGCTTTCATGATGGCGATTCGCGGACAGCAATCTCCATTTCACGACGCAGTCCTCTTGAATTCCGGAGCTGCGATATATCTTGCAGGGATTGAGCCCGATATCAAGTCGGGCATTCAACGCGCACGCGACATAATTTCAGCAGGCGCTGCTGAGAAAAAGCTTCGCTCTCTAATAGAGATCAGCGGTAGATGATTGTAAATTTCTTTCTGTCCGCAGTGCTGATAGCGATATCAGCGCTCGGTTGGGGAGTGGTTCTTTACCGGGGAGCCTCTAAGATCGGAAGCACAGCACTTGTCATCTTGACGCTCTCGACGGTCGTTAGCTCTGCCGCATCAGCCACAGTCCTGATCCTGGGGATCTCCGAACCATCTGAGGTGCATTCTTCTTTTCTTCTAGCCGTCGTCTTCGTACTGGCACAAGCGGTGTCGCTCGTTCTGGGGTATTTCCTATCCCAGGGTGCAGGTATGGAAAAAGCCGTTGTTCGTGGAAAGAAATTGTTCGGTTTCGAGAAGAAAGTATTAGATAGATCCGAGATTATCGAAGAGATATTGGAGAGGAGAGAACAAACCGGTGATATAAACGATGTCGAAAGGGAGCTCCTCGAAAGCGTTCTTAAATTCAATGATAAGACGGTGCGGGAAGTGATGATTCCTCGAGGCGACATGGTAGCGCTGAATTTGGATGAGTCGCCGAAACGGGTCCTGAGAAAGGTCATCGAGGAGGGATACTCGCGTTTACCGGTATACAGGATTTCCATCGATAACATTGTCGGGATAATCTATGCAAAAGATCTGCTTGCGATGGTGGAAGATAGTGCCACCATAGTGCTTCAGGATCTGTTGAGAAACCCATTCTATGTGCCGGAAACGAAGAAGATAAGTGACCTGCTTCGCGAGATGCAAAGGAACAAAGTCCACCTTGCAATCGTGGTTGACGAGTTCGGAGGTACCGAGGGCATAATAACGATGGAAGATATTCTCGAGGAAATCGTCGGCGAGATCCAGGATGAATACGATGAATCGCAACAGGAGCTGGTATACGACGAAAGCGGGTCGGTGCATTTTTCCGGACTGATGCATGTTGAAAGGTTCAATGAGCTTCTCAACATGTCCGTCCCGAAGGAAGATGATTATGATACCATGGCAGGCTTCGTGCAGAAGTTGGCAGGCAAGCTTCCTCAAAAGGGAGAGACATACAGCTACGAGGAAATGTTTTTCAGTGTCGAAGACCTGGCGCGCCACAGGATAAAGCGCCTCAAGGTTTCGTTCAAAGAGCATCCCAGCGTGGAAAGTAAATCTGAGGTGATTGTCGAAGAGTCACCTGTTCCACCTTCCACTGAGGAAGTTTCGGGCGCCGAAGTGGCTTCAGGAGGGAGCGGTCAGGGCAATCGCGTTCGTCCGCCAAAGGTGGCTCAGCCAAAAAAGAGAGCTCGTCAAACGGCGTCATCCAAGAAGAGGAGGAAGAAAGATTGAACTTCCTCGATGAAATCGTGGCCAAAAGGAAATCTTCCGTCGAACAGGCTAAAGCAGCATTATCGATTGAAAGGCTCAAGTCGCTCGTTCGAGGCACGCGCCCCGCGGCAGATTTTAAGAAGGCCCTCAGAAGACAACCGCGTGAGAGAATCCGTGTAATTGCAGAAATCAAACGAGCATCTCCATCGAAAGGAACGATCGCGGATGGGATCGACCCGGCTTTGGTAGCTTCGGATTACAGAGACGGTGGTGCGTCTGCAATATCGGTTCTCACGGAACCTTCGTACTTTCACGGCTCTTCCGATGACCTCAAGAATGCGCGCGACTCAGTACCGGCTATGCCGATTTTGAGGAAGGATTTCGTTGTCGATGAATACCAGATTTACGAATCACTCCTGCTGGGAGCGGACGCGATTCTCCTGATTGTTGCAGCGCTGACTGAGAGAGAATTGAAGAAGTTCAAATCGGTGGCCGATGATTGTGGGTTGGACTCTCTGGTCGAAGTGCATAAGGAAAAGGAGCTGGAATCAGCGCTGAACGCCGGTGCTGAGATTGTGGGCGTCAACAATCGTGATCTCGCTACGTTCGAGGTTTCCCCGAAAGTATCTGAGACAATTTCGAAGACAATACCCGCTCAAATTGTCAGCGTAAGTGAAAGCGGAATTACCGGCCTTGAGGGACTGCGGGCCGCAGCAGCTCTCGGCTACCATGCCGTTCTTGTGGGTGAACACTTCATGAGGGCCAAAGACCGGGTTACCGAACTAAAACGATTTACTTCCTATGAAATCCCGGCAAGTTCCGGTCGTCAGTCGGGGAATTAAGAAAATGTTTGTAAAGATTTGTGGCATTACCCGAATCGATGACGCTTATTCGTGCGCCGAAAGCGGAGCCGACGCGATCGGCCTGAATTTTTATCACCGTAGTAAGCGGTTTATCGAATTCGGCGATGCCGAAGTAATAGTGCGAGAAGTGTCTCCCTATGTAACGACAGTCGGTATCATGGTACAACCGACTATGGATGATGTTGCATCTGCGATCCAAGCGACCGGGATCGATGCGGTACAAATTTATGAGCCGAATTTCGATCTGCGTGATCTTGTCATAGGGAAGATGCTCTACTATTCAGCCCGTGTTCGAAACGCCGAGGATGTCAAGCTGGCATCCAGGATCGGAGCCGATCTCATTTTCCTGGATGCATTTGTCGATGGAGAATTCGGCGGAACCGGGCAAAGAACAGATTGGAAAGCGATCAAGCTGAGTGGCATCGACTTGTCCGACCGCTTCGTGCTTTCGGGTGGTCTTCATCCCGAAAACGTATGCGAGGCAATACAAGGGGTCGGTCCGTATGGTGTCGACACCGCTTCGGGCGTCGAGATTTCTCCCGGCAAGAAAGACCG
>JAJYOS010000265.1 GCA_021796055.1 Bacteroidota bacterium | reverse complement strand
CGAAATCGAGGCACACCTGCAGCATCCTCCTCTGGATGACAGCCGAATTCGCCCCATCTCCCGGCAAGTACGCTGATATTTCTTCCTTCGTTGCCGGATGATCGTTTGCTATTTCAATAAGCCTTTCTTCCGTGCAAATACTGAAGACGGGCATGCCGAGTTCGGCAGCAATCGCTCGTCTCTCATCTCTCAACGCCTTATAGAGTGCTTTTCTCAGGATAAAGGGGCGTTTTGCGATCGTCGCAATTCCGGTATCCAAGTATTTTTCACCATCCACGTTTATCGATACCGTCGGGTAAACTACCCCTTTCCTGGACAGGTATTTTCTTGCCAGAAGAAAATCAAACGCAGAATAGACAGCCTGAGGAGAAAGATCTCTGAGCAGACCCGAGAAACGCGCAATTCTGGGGTCATCATTTTCTATCTTGACGCCTTCAAGCAGGGCCTTGCAGTAAGTTGTTCTCCCGTATCTCCCCCCGGTCGCCTTCACAATTGAGAGGATCGCCTTGTGAATCTCTTTCGGGTCATTGACAATGTCTGCATCCCGGTCCCCCTTTGCGTAGGGCATTGTGATCATGCAGTTATCACAGTTCCCACAACCGCCTTCTACCTCGTTTGCGCCGAAATAATCCAGAATATAGTTCGACCGGCAGCCGGTAGTCAGGGCGAATCCGACGATCCGCTCCAGCCGTTGATGTGCGCGGTCGCGCAGGATTGAGAGGCGCTGAAAATCAACCTGCAGCCTTTCCGAATCCTCCCTCTTCGAGAGCATCCTGAAAGTTATCCCCTCGGATGGAGGCTTATACTCGATCAAACCGGAGCGGTGAAGAATGGAAAGAGTGCGGCTCACGTTGGACGGGCCAATGTCGGCCTTCCGACCGAGTTCATCTATCCTGACCGGTTTCTCTTCGGAGAAGATCGCGCTGCCGTAAAGCCTCAGGAGAGTTTCGAGCACGGATCGTGAATCATGTGATCCCGTTTTCTCGATCGCCCGCCTGTAGGATTCCATGTCAACCTTCGCTCTGACGTAAGCATTGGCGGAAATGCTCGGCATCATCTGAATGTATCCTTTTTGGGAAAGTATCCGCAGGACTGAATCGACAGTGCGGGCGTTGACTTTGGTCAGGTCGGCGACCTGCTGGGTCGAGATGGTGAGGTAATTGTCCGATGTGGTTCCGACGGCCACGGACATGACGTCAAAAATCGAAGTGTAAACCCTAACAAACTCTTCGCGCGTCGGATAAAGGGTGTTTATGAAAAATTCCTGAATTGCCAGGTCTCTCTTGTGAAAAAGGAGGACGCACTCGGAAAGTTTGCCGTCCCGGCCGGCTCTTCCGGCTTCCTGATAATACGCCTCGAGTGTGCCCGGAATCTCGTAGTGAATGATATATCTGACATCGGCCTTATTTATACCCATGCCGAATGCATTCGTAGCAACCATGACCCGGTTCGAGTTCAGAAATTCGGTCTGTGAGCTGTTTCTCTCGGATTCGGTCAATCCCGCGTGGTACCGGAGAACTTCGAAGCGCCGTGATTTCAGAAAGTCAAATATCTCATCTACGCTTTTCCGGGTTGCCGCATAAATAATTCCGGAACCTTCATGTTTCGAGATATATTCATACATAGATCTCATCTTCGCACTCTCGACAAGCACGTGGAAAGAGAGATTCTCTCTCGCAAAGCCGCGTATGTAAACACGGGGCGATCGCATTTTCAGCTGTGCCACGATATCGTCCTGGACGTCGGGCGTGGCGGTAGCCGTCAGTGCAAGGATGACGGGGTTTCCCATGGCCTCGCCGAATTCCGATATTCGCGTGTAGTGAGGGCGGAAGTCGTGGCCCCATTGGCTTATGCAATGAGCTTCATCCACCGCAATGATGGAGACCTTTGTTCGCGCAAGCATCTCGACAAACTTTTTGCTTTCAAGGCGCTCCGGTGCGACGTAAAGCAGCTTCACTTTGCCGGTGATTACAAGGTGGAGGCGGGCTTGAATCTCATCGAGCTCGAGCGAGCTGTCGAGCTGAGTCGCAATCTGTCCGTTCCTATTGATTTGCGCCACCTGGTCTTTCATCAGACTTATGAGAGGCGTGATGACAATCGTCAACCCGTCCGAAAGAATCGCCGGTAGTTGATAGCACACAGACTTGCCGCCGCCGGTCGGCATCACTGCCAGCGTATCGAATCCGCCCATCACGGAGTTTATTGTCTCAAGCTGGCCGGGCCTGAATTCTTTCAAGCCGAAAGTCTTTTCAAGTGCTTTCTGCAAACGCTCCTGCGGAACCATGTGTGAAATTTAACAGGATGGTTTGACATACGTAAGGG
Organism: Bacteroidota bacterium; assembly: GCA_021796055.1. The sequence goes on along the minus strand of JAJYOS010000265.1, from coordinate 5,694 downwards.
GGATGCGCTAACTCGGTTGAAGGATGGGACGAACTGACGAGACGATCAACACTAACTGTCTCGTGCTTCCGCGCTCGTCAACTAAAAGCTGCCGGCCCTCCGGCTAGTCTTTTCATGGTTTGGAATTGGGGAAGGAAGTTGGGACCCATCGGTGAGAAGATGACTGGAAGTGACAGCGTCTGGACGTTGTACAAAATGTGAGCCGAAATGGGAGACGCCGTGCTAAAAACGGAGGGAAAGGGATGTAAGTTGCCAATAGTTGGAGGGTTTCGCGGCACGGATTTGACCTTGACTTTCTCGCTTTTTTTGTTAAATTTATTAGCTCAAAATGCTAAACGCTGGCGTAGCTCAGTTGGTAGAGCAGCTGACTTGTAATCAGCAGGTCGGGGGTTCAAATCCCTTCGCCAGCTCGGCTGCGAGCCTGCACGCTGAAGTGCGTCCCGGCACGTCTACACGCCGAAGCGCTAAGACGCGGAGGCACGCAGGCGCGCATTTGGGCGGACGCCGGAGTTGGAGAGCCGGGGCGGACTGTAAATCCGTTGGCTTACGCCTTAGAGGGTTCGAATCCCCCACCGCCCACCGCTTGTTCGTCCATCGATGTCGACCGGGAACAGAAATTTGTTTTGATGTGTGGGAGTGACTTCGGTTTCCCAGAGGCAGGGTTTTCGCGGTACCGTGAACTTGCTTTGCCGTTACTGAGTGGAAGTCTCTTTTAAGTCTGACGTCTGGATGCTGGAATAACTCGGTTGGAAGAGTCGTTCCGCACAGCGGGATTGGTCGCGGCTCGCGGACGCTTCCGCTCTTTGAAATGATGCGGGAGTAACTCAGTTGGTAGAGTCACAGCCTTCCAAGCTGTTGGTCGCGGGTTCGAGTCCCGTCTCCCGCTCTCGCCCGAATGGTTCGCTGCGGGAGGGCGTTGCCGGTCATGTCTTGATCCCGCGAAACCCGGGTCATGTAAGTGAGATATATCGGCGTTGTGACCACGCCAGGTTTCTTTATAAATGTTGTGTCCGCTCACGTAGCTCAGCTGGTAGAGCAACGCCTTGGTAAGGCGTAGGTCACGGGTTCAAGTCCCGTCGTGAGCTCGCACCATCCCCGGCAGCCTCCGGATGATGTTGCTTAACTAAGGAACTGATATGAGAGACATAGTTACACTCGAATGCACGGTCTGTAAACACCGCAATTACACGACTACCAAGAACAAGAAGAAGCAGACGGGTAGAGTAGAGTACAAGAAGTACTGCCGCTTCTGCAACAAACACACTTCTCACAAGGAGACGAAATAGCAGTTCGAAATTTTGAATTCTGAAATTAGAATCAAGAATTTAAGATTGAGAATTCCGATCATGAGATACGTCAGTAGCTCAATTGGCAGAGCAGCGGTCTCCAAAACCGCAGGTTGGGGGTTCGAGTCCCTCCTGACGTGCTTGCATGGCGAAGCGCCTGCCTTCGCGGAGCGAAAGAATGGACATAAGAATTTCAGTACGCAGTCGTACGGAACAGAGGAAATGTAATGAGAGAAAAGATCATCGGCTTCTTCGACGATGTAGTCAAAGAAATGAAAAAGGTCACCTGGCCTACGAAGGATGAGTTGAAGGACTTTACAATAGTGGTGCTTATTGCTACGCTGATTATGGCGGTGTTCATTTACGGAGTCGATACGATAGTCAACCTTGCGTTAAGGTATATATTATGAGCGAAGAACCGGTCGAGAAAAAAGAAGCTGTCGAGCCGGCAAAAGTATCCACCAAACGGTGGTACGTCGTGCGCACTTATTCCGGACAGGAAAATAAAGCTGTAGCATATATGGAAAGTCAGCTGAAAGAGTCGGAGTTTCGCGAAAAGTTCGGAGAGATCGTGATACCGACTGAGAAAGTTCCGACGATCAGCGAGAGCGGCAAGAAGAAAGTTAAAACCCGGAATTTCATGCCGGGATACGTAATGGTCGAGGTCGAGATGGACGAAAGAGTCAAAGGCTTTATTCTCAGTGTACCGTCCATAATCAGCTTTGTCGGCCCCAAGGGAGATCCCAGTCCGCTTCGTCCGGAAGAGGTCGTAAGGATGAAGGGCAGGATCGACGAGCACGAAGAACGGCAGGTCATGGAAGTGCCGTTCAAAACGGGTGACAAGGTAAAAGTCACCAGCGGCCCCTTCTCGACGTTCAAAGGGGAAGTGTCCGAGGTGAACGAGGATCGGATGAAGTTGAAAGTGACCGTTACCATTTTCGGTCGGCCGACTCCGGTAGAATTGAGCTTCACAGAAGTCGAACTAGAAAGATAACCCAGGTGAACAATGGCTAAGAAAGTTGTCGGTTTTGTAAAATTGCAGATACCTGCCGGACAGGCGACTCCGGCACCGCCGGTCGGTCCCGCTCTCGGCCAGAAGGGCGTGAATATCATGGAGTTCTGTAAGCAATTCAACGCCAGGACCCAGGACAAGCAGGGACTTATAATACCGGTTGTGATCACCGTTTATTCGGACAAGTCGTTTACGTTCATAACCAAGACGCCGCCCGCTGCGGTACTTCTCGTAAAAGAGGCAAAAATAGAAAAAGGGTCGGGCGAACCGAATCGCGTCAAGGTCGCAAAACTCACGCACGAACAGGTGAAGAAGATAGCGGAAATGAAGATGCCCGATTTGAATACGACGGACATCGAAGCTGCTACGAGCATGGTTGCCGGCACGGCTCGAAGCATGGGTATAGTAGTCGAAGGCTAAAAAAAAGAGTCTATAAAAATGAAACAAAGCAAGCGAACGAAGGAAATTACCAGATTGGTCGACAAGGCCAAAGAGTACACCGTCGAAGAAGCGGTGGACAAAATCAAGGAAACCGCCAAAGCAAAGTTCGATGAGACAATCGACATAGCGATCCGGCTGGGTGTGGACCCGCGCCACGCCGATCAGGCCATAAGAGGGACAGTCTCGCTGCCTCATGGAATCGGCAAGACGGTGCGTGTGCTGGTCCTCGCCAGGCAGGCACAGAAACAGGATGAGGCCAGGCAGGCAGCGGCAGACCACGTCGGGTTCGACGAGTACATCAAGAAGCTGCAGGAAGGCTGGTCCGATATAGACGTCATCGTCGCCACTCCTGATGTCATGGCGGATGTCGGAAGGCTTGGGAAAGTTCTCGGTCCAAAGGGACTGATGCCGAATCCGAAGAGCGGCACAGTGACACAGGATGTCGCAAAGGCTGTTACTGAAATTAAAGCAGGCAAGATTGAGTTCAGAGTCGATAAGGCAGGCAATCTTCACTCGGTTGTCGGGAAGGCCTCCTTTGATAAGCAGAAACTTGTCGACAATGTGAATTCGTTTCTCGCAGCGGTCAACCGACTGAAGCCTGCATCCGCAAAAGGGCAGTACATAAAGAACATCGCGATATCCACGACGATGGGCCCGGCGATAAAGATAGATAAGTCGCTCGCTGCGGGCGTACACTAAGTTTACGCGCTCGTGTGCCGAAGCACTACGGTGCACAGGCACACACAATATGCTTCTAAGCCTTTCCGGGTTCCTACCCCCGGAAAAGCATTAATGTCAAACATCTGAGGAAAAGATGAAGAAGAATGAAAAGGAACAGATCGTCGCGGAGGTGGCTGAGCTGATGTCCAATTCAAGCAGTCTTTTCTTCACGGACTTCGCAGGAATGACTGTCGCACAAAGTAATGAGTTGCGGCGCGAGTTCCAGAAAGCCGGCGTCAAGTATCAGGTTGTCAAAAACACCCTGATCAAGAAGGCAATGAAGGCGTTCTCGTCCGACGAGACTTCATACCGGTATCTGGTCGGACCGACCGGGATTGCCTTCGGATCGGAAGATCCCGTCATACCGGCGAAAGTTCTGAAGAAATTCTTCGACAAGAGTCAAAAGCCTTCCACGAAAGCTTTTATCGTGGACAAGCAGGTATTCGAAGGAAAGCGACTGAATGAATTTGCATTGATGCCGTCTAAGCCTGAAATGATCAGCGCGATACTCGGCAGTATCGGCGCTCCCGTTTCTGGTATTGCGGGATCGATTTCGGCTGTCATGCGAGATCTCGTTGCGGTGCTTGATGCCGTCGAGAAAAAACTTCCTGCGCAAGCCTCGTAGCATTTAATAGAATTTCAAAAGGAGAAATAAGAAATGTCAGAAGTAGTCCAGGATTTAGTGGATAAGATAAGCAAGCTCACCCTCTTAGAAGCATCTGAACTGAAGAAGGCGCTTGAGGATAAGTTCGGAGTAACCGCCGCGGCACCCGTGATGATTGCCGGTGGGGCAGCCGCTGCCGGAGCCGGTGCGGCACCTGCGGCAGAAGAAAAAACGGAGTTCGACGTTAATCTGCTCGGTGCAGGGGCACAGAAGATAAACGTCATTAAGGTTGTCCGTGCGGCAACGGGACTGGGCCTGAAGGAAGCGAAGGACCTTGTGGACGGCGCTCCGAAAGTCGTCAAGGAAGCCCTGTCCAAAGCGGACGCTGAAAAACTGAAGAAAGAACTGGAAGAGGCTGGAGCAACTGTCGAGCTGAAGTAACAGAACTTTAGCAGGCAATTGAACGTTTTCATCTGTAGTGAAAATAGCCAAATCGGTAATCCGTCCCGAAAAGACTCGGGACGGATTACGCGTCTTTACATGGGATGGGCCTGCGACCCGATTCTCTCTTCGAAAAATTCTAAAGGAGTGTGATTACGTTGAAGAACGTCAATTCAAATGGGCAGGATTTAGCGCGCGTAAATTTCGCAAAGATTCCTCAGAGGGTCGATTACCCGGATCTCCTCGATGTCCAGATCCAGTCGTTCAAGAAATTCCTCCAGGAAGACATCACATCAAAGAAAAGGAAGGCGACCGGATTGCAGGGAGTATTCCAGGTCAATTTCCCGATCTACGATAACAAGGAACACTTTGCGCTCGACTTTGTGGAATACAGCATAGAGAAGCCGCGCTATGGAGTGGATGAGTGTATTGAAAAAGGCCTGACATATTCGGTGACTCTGAAAGCGAGACTGCGCCTCGCGAGCAAAGACCCCGACCCGGGCAAAGAAGGTTTCATGGAAGCGAAAGAACAGGAAGTTTACCTGGGCTCGATTCCATACATGACCGAACGTGCGACCTTCATTATCAACGGGGCTGAACGCGTGGTCGTAAGCCAGCTCCACAGGTCGCCCGGCGTTTTCTTCGTCGAGACAGAGCATCCGAACGGAGCGCGCATATGGAGCTCGCGCGTCATACCGATGAGAGGCGCGTGGCTTGAATTTACCACCGACATCAATAACATCCTCTGGGTTTACATCGACCGGAAAAAGAAATTCTACGCGACTACACTCCTTCGCGCGCTAGGCTATGAGAAGAACGAGGATATACTAGAGCTCTTCCAGCAGGTCGAGGAATTAAACATCGGCAAACTGGGGACAGAGGAACTCGTCGGGAGAAGGCTGGTCGCAGATGTGGTGGATACCAAGACCGGTGAAATAATCATCGATACTTCTGATATGTCGCTCGAGGAGCTGAAGCTGACCGAAGAGAGCGTGGAGCTGATAAAGAATGCAAATGTAAAGAAGATTCGGGTATTGAAGACGACTCGGAAAGGGGACGACCCGATTCTCCTGAACACGATCAGGGAAGACTCCACCAGTTCGAGCGAAGGCGCTCTGAAAAAAATATATGAGGAGCTGAGGTCCGTCTCGTACAGTTGACCGATGTTCATACGCGATGGAACACCAAGC
>JAJYOS010000264.1 GCA_021796055.1 Bacteroidota bacterium | reverse complement strand
CTCTCGGCAGCCGGTTCACGACTTGTTGCTGCTATTCAGACTCGTGCATTACTTCGTATACTGTCTTGAGCAGTTTCTCGCCCGTAAAAGGTTTGTTAATGAAAGCATCTATCTGATCCGAGAACGAGCCTGCAAGCTCGTCCTGCAGGCCGCTGGTGGCGATGATCTTCGCCGTGGTCTCCATGCGTCTCAGGGCCGCAATTGCAGATTTCCCGTCCAGCACAGGCATCATGTTATCTATGATAACGGTACGCACATTCGCCATATTCTTGACGAAGACGGCGATTGCCTCCGCACCGTCGCCCGCAACAATCACCTGGTAGCCGTAAGCCTCCAGTGTGGCTCTGGCGATTTCTCTTATTGACGATTCGTCGTCGACAACAAGTATAAGTTCTCCGTGTCCGAGGAACTGATCCAGATCAGTCTCGACCGGGGTCGCGGCTTCGGCGAGCTCCGTCGCAGGGAGATAAATCTTGAAAGAAGTGCCCCTGTTCAACTCGCTGTACACGTTCATGAAACCGCCGTGCGCTTTCACGAGAGCCAGGGCCGTGGAGAGACCCAGGCCGGTCCCCTTCCCCACTTCTTTGGTGGTGAAGAACGGCTCAAAGATTTTATCAAGAAGCCCCTGCGGGATTCCGGTCCCGCTATCCGAGATCGTAATGAGAACGTACTTCCCCGGTTTAGCGTCGATATTGATTTTCATATAGTCTTGATCGAGGATCACATTCTCCGCCGCGAGGGTCAGAGTTCCGCCGTCCGGCATGGCGTCTCGTGCGTTAACACACAGGTTAAGGATTACCTGGTGCAATTGTGTCGCGTCACCAAGGACGGTCCACAAATCCTTTGGCATCGCATGCTCGACCTTTATAGATTTCGGGAAGGTCTCATTTGCTATGTTCATTATCTCTCTGATCACGTGCCTGGGCTGGAGGATAACGCGCTCGCCTTTGGCGCCTCTTCCGAACATAAGGACCTGCCGGACCATATCTGCGCCGCGCTTGGCACTGGTCTCGATAGCCTGAAGTATTTTCTCGCTCTGATCGTCCTCGAGTCTTCTCTTTAGAGCCCGCACGGACATCATGATAGGAGACAGAACGTTATTCAAGTCGTGCGCAATGCCGCCGGCCAGTGTTCCTATACTCTCAAGCCGCTGTGCCCTCATAATCTGCGATTCGAGCTTCTTCCGATCCGTAATATCGGTGCAAACTTTCATTATCGCCTTGGGCCTTCCTTCGATATCCGTTACAAGCTTCCACCTGCAATCGAGTACGATTTCTTCTCCCTTTCGATTCTTCGCGTTTATCTCGCCGGACCACTCTCCCTCAGTCCTCACCACTTCGTTGGCATCGGTCGCTTCGCCGCTCACCACTCCCCTGGAGAAATCATTGAGCGACTTTCCAATTGCCTCCTCTGAGTTCCAGCCAAACACATTTGTTGCACCGTCGTTCCAGAACGTTATCATTCCGCCGAGCGTCTCCAGAATAATCGCATCCTGTGACTTGTCGAGGAGCGCTGCCTGTTCCCTGATTTTCTCGTCGGACTGTTTACGTTCTATCGCAGTTGCAATTTGCCCGGACAGAAGGGATAGGAGATTCTTCTCCGATTCTCCGAATTTGACCGTGGGCGAAAAGTTCTGAACTCCAAGGACGCCAATCGTACCGGAAGCTGTCTTCAACGGGACACCGACCCAGTCTATAGGCATTCTTCTTTGAACGCCGGCGGCCTCATCCGTATCAAGGCGTTTCGTCTCGTTCACGGTCAGCACCGACGGGCTGCCTCCGAGCATCACCTGCTCATTAAAGGCGTCAAGGCCTGGCTGCCTCTCCGGAATATCGTAGACCTCATTGACATAGTAAGGATAGAACAAGCCCCGGCTTATGTCTTCCCTAAGTGCAATGTAGAAGTCTTTTGACGGCACGAGCTGCCCGATAACCTCGTGTATCGATTTGCAGAATTCCTTCAGGCTCTCGGTTACGCGTGTAATTTCGGCGAGCCTGTAAAGTGCGGACTGAAGCATCTCCGACCGGCGCCTTTCGGTATTGTCTCTTCCCACACCTACGAAGCCGATGATTTGGCCGGTCTCGACGACTACGGTAAGCGAAAGATTCATGGGAATAGTCTGTCCGTCCTTCGACGTGAAATCGACATCGACGACGACCTCGTCTTCCTTGCCCTGCAATGCTCGTTCGCGATATGAACGTATGAGCTCCTTCTGAGTCGTGAGATCGAAGAGACTCACACCGACCAATTCGTTTTCGTCGTAACCGAGCGACCCGACCGTGGCTCCTCGGACGAGCTGTATACTCATATTATCGTCCAGTCTGAACAGTACGTCGCTCATAAATGTGAGGGCTGATTTCATCGCGTCGTAAAGCGTGTTCACGATGATTTTGTGTCGAAATACAAAGTAGAGAGCTATGACGAGCGACAGTAGAGAAGTGAAAATGTAGAGCTCCATGCTCCTTGGAAAGAAAGCAAAGAAGATAGACTCGGTGAACGGCCCGGGGAGAAGCAGGAGCAACAGCGCAAATCCTGCCACGAGGAGATTCGATTTCATGCCTTTGTCGGAAAAGCCCTTCAGGAAAGTGAACAAAATGGCGATACCTATACTGAAAGCTACCGACATCCATGTGACGAGGAATACGTAGCCGATAGTCGACAGGCCGACCCCCGGCATGATCGGTTTGGGAATAAGACCGAGAAGTTCGAACGTGTAGCTGAATAGACCTGCGAAGTAGACGAACCCGATCGTAAGCGGAGATTGCAGCAGCTCTTCGCGCCTCACCATTATTATCATGAAATGCAGGAAGAAGAACGGGAACAATGCGAACATAAAGGCGCCGATGGCGCTGATGATTGCGTACTCGGCATGAGACATTTGCAATGTTGCCAGGAAACCGCACGCCCCGAAGGTCACGAGACTGCCGACGAGAAAGAGGTAGAATTTCACGATTAGACTCCGCGTCGCCTTGATATATATTATCAAGCCGAGAAGCAGGTTCGTCGCCGCGTAGCCTATTGATACATATTTGTACAACATTTAGCAGCCTCCGTTAAAAGGCTCTCAGAGATTGATCACCTGAAGCCACATTTTTGAAGCCGGCCGTGCGGAAATAACCGGTATCCTCCAAGGATATTAGTCTTTTCGATGCCAACGCGGCCACTCCCTTGCCTTTTCCTGTATTGTGAATATATAAACCGCGCACTCAGCGTTCAACGATGCAATCCTACCACTCCGGTCGGAATCACGGCGTCTTTAGTCTAATTTAGCTTAAGAGCGCTTCACGTTCCAACGAGCGCGACAAATTGCTCTCCCCAACTTGTGCGGATATCGCAAACAGGATATCTTGCTTCAATGATGGACGACTTCAATTCTCTCTTGCTCAGCGGGGCAAGGGTGGTACTTCGTTCCGTGGGGCTCAGGGATGTCGATGGACTTTTCGGAATTATCTGCGACTCCCGCGAGCATCTTGGGAAATGGCTCCCTTGGGTGGACTTTGTTCAGACCATCGACGATGAGAGACATATCGTGGAACAATGGATGTATGATATGCAAATGAGAGCTGCGATTCACCTCTGTATCACGTTTGACGATGAACTTGTGGGCCTCATCGGTACACACCAGATCGACTGGCTCAATCAGCGGACGAGCGTCGGGTACTGGATCGGTCGCGAAAGGGTCAGGATGAATTTCGCTACTGAGGCGACCGCCGTCCTCCTCAGCTATCTTTTCGATAACCTCAGGCTCCACAGAGTGTCCATCCAGGCGGCCACCGAAAATGCCGCAAGCAACGGAGTCATCAAAAAGCTCGGCTTCAAGTGGGAAGGACTACTCAAAGAAAACGAGCGGGTCAATCAATGCTTTCTCGACCACAACACTTACGGCATGACACGGAGCGATTATCTGGGACTCAAGGAGACCTTGAACCGATATGTGAAAGGCTGACTTCTCCCGCAACGGATACCTTCCTTTCCACATCTCAGGCCGACCCAGAGATCACAGGTCGTATTTATCGTCCTCAGCAAGTTTGTCCGCGATTGCCCTCCTGATGTACGCCGAATTTATCGGAGAATATTTAAGAAGTCGACGAACAGCAGTCAGGTAGGTCCTGAGTGTGTCTCCCTCGGCAATTATCGCGAGTGAGGCTTTCGCGTGGCTTTCCACCCGCTCGATCGCATCGTAGACGAAGGCACGGGCAAGTTCTGCATAGAATGCAACGTCCTTACCGTTCTTCCGCTCCATCTTCCGCACGCGGAGAAGGACGCTCTCCATTGCATACGCCTCCATCGCCATGTCGGCGATGTGCCATACCACCTCTTGCTCACGTTCCAGCTTGTCCATATACTTCTGAAAGGCGGCTCCGGAGACAAGCAGGCCGACCTTCTTGGCGTTTGCCGCCAGATTCATTTCGTCCGCCAGCAAACCTTCGTAAACGGATTCACCTGCGGAGAATGAGATTACTTCGTCCATCAGCTTCTGCGCCGCCGCCATAAGCGGGAGTTCCCCCTTCATCGCGCGTCGAATGAGCATGGAAGGAATCAGCAGCCTGTTGATTTCGTTGGTTCCCTCGAAAATCCTGTTAATTCTTGAATCCCGGTAGGGCCGTGCGACCGGATACTCTTCGGTGAATCCGTATCCGCCGAATATCTGCACGCCCTCGTCGGCGACATAATCCAGAATCTCGGAGGCGTACACTTTTATTATGCTGCACTCGACGGCGTATTCCTCGATACCTTTCAAAGTCAGAGCCGATGCCTCAGGGCTCTTCTTGTCGACATTCTGCAATATCGAGTCTATCAGCCCCGCGGTTCTGTATACCATGGTCTCCCCTACGAATGCCCGCATCGCCATTTCGCCGAGCTTGTGCTTTATCATTCCGAACGAGAGTATCGGCACCTGGAACTGCTTCCTTGTCTTTGCATATTTGACCGACTCTGTGATTATCGCTTTAGCGCCGCCTATCACGCCGGCTCCGAGCTTGAACCTTCCGATGTTGAGAATATTCAGCGCGACCCTGTGCCCCTTTCCGATCTCTCCGATGACGTTCCCTGCCGGCACCTGCACGTCGTCGAGATTCAAGGCGCAAGTGGAAGAACCCTTGATGCCCATCTTTTTTTCTTCCTTGCCCAGCGAAATGCCTTTGTAATTCTTCTCCAAAATGAACGAGGTGAACTTGTCCCCGTCAACCTTGGCAAAAGTAATGTAAACGTCGGCAAATCCGGCGTTAGAAAGCCACATCTTGGTCCCGTTCAATGTGAAGAACTTGCCGTCGGGCGAGGGCGTCGCCACGGTCTTTGCCGAGAGCGCGTCGCTGCCCGAACCCGGCTCGGAGAGAGAGTACGATGAAATCAATTCCCCGGTCGCAAACTTCGGAAGGTATTTCTTTCTCTGTTCATCAGTTCCGAAGTAGACGATCGGGAGAGTACCGATGCCCGTGTGCGCGCCGTGGCTCACTGCGAAAGCGCCGGTCTTGCCGAGATTCTCCGCCACGAGCATCGAGCTTGTCTTGTCAAGTCCGAGCCCGCCGTACTCCTCAGGGACGTCGACGGACAACAAACCAATTTCTCCTGCTTTCCGGAGGAGCTTCACGGATAAGTCGTAGTGGAGCTCTTCCAATTTGTCGACGTTGGGCAAGACTTCATTGTCGACGAAGTCCCGCGTCGTGTCGGCAATCATTCTATGCTGCTCGGTGAAATCTTCCGGCGTGAATGCCTCATCGGGTTTCGTGTCTTCGATGAGGAAGCTTCCGCCTTTTTTGTAATTCAATTTCTGATTCTGAGCCGTTTCCATAGCACGCTCCTCACATTAGATTTTCGAAAATTCCTGCGGCTCCCATACCGCCGCCTATGCACATTGTCACCATGCCGTATTTGGCCTTCCGTCTTTTCATTTCTTGGAGCAGTGTGGCAGTCAGTTTTGCGCCGGTACAGCCGAGCGGATGACCGAGGGCTATGGCGCCGCCGTTCACGTTCACTCTGTCCTCGTCGATACCGAGTTCCCTGATGACCGCCACCGCTTGCGATGCAAATGCTTCGTTCAGCTCTATGACATCTATGTCCTTGAGCTTCAGCCCCGAATATTTCAACGCCTTCGGGATAGCTTTGATCGGGCCTATCCCCATGATTTCGGGCGGCACGCCGGCGACAGCAAAAGAGATCAACTTCGCAATCGGCTTGAGTCCCAATTCCCTGGCCCTTTCAGCACTCATCACAACCGAAGCGGCGGCACCGTCACTCATCTGCGAGGAATTCCCCGCGGTCACCGTCCCTCCCTCTTTGAATACCGGTTTCAGCAGTGCCAGTTTATCCAACGTCGTGTCCTCACGCGGTCCCTCGTCGACTTGAAAGACTGTTTCCTCGACAATTGTCTTATTACCCTTCAAGACTTTTCTCTTCAATTTTAAGGGTACAATTTCTTCAGCAAACTTCCCGGCCTTGATCGCGGCTACCGCTCTCAGATGACTTTTGAGCGAAAACTTGTCCTGGTCTTCACGGGATACATTGTACTGGACTGCTACCCGTTCCGCAGTAAGGCCCATATTGAGGTACGCTTCCGGATTGGATTCGACAAGATAAGGATTCGGTAATACTCTGGAACCACCCATCGGTACAAGACTCATTGTTTCGGCACCGCCGGCAATAATAACGTCTGCAAAGCCGGCCATGATCCTCTCTGTAGCCATGGAAATTGTCTGCAGGCCGGATGAGCAGAACCGGTTGATCGTCGCAGCGGGGACCGATACCGGCATGCCGGCACGCAACGCCGCGATCCTGGATACGTTCATTCCCTGTTCAGCTTCGGGCATCGCACACCCCATCAGTATGTCATCGATAGTCTCCGGGTCAAGTCCCGGAGTGCGTTCGACCGCGGCCTTGATAACTTCGGCAGCCATATCGTCCGGGCGGACATCTCGGAGTGCCCCTTTCTTTGCTCTGCCGACCGCCGTCCGTATGGAAGTCACGATAACAGCCTCGTGCATTTTCATTAGAACTCCTGATTAGTCTTTAATTCCTTCATGTCCGGATCTCATTAATTTCTCAACGCCTTGTTGTTCTTCAACATGTACTGCATTCTCTCCTGCGTTTTTCTCTCACCGCACAGGCTCAGGAAGGCTTCGCGCTCGAGATCGAGAATATATTCTTCTTCGACTTCCTGAGCAGAGGTCAGCTCCCCACCGGTGAGCACCCACGCCAGCTTCTTGCCGATGTGGAACTCATAGTCCGTAATTTGTCCGCCTTCTTTCCAGAGATAGAGACCCAGCGTGAGAGCGGAGAGGACAGGTTGGCCTGCCGCCATCACTTTCCGTTTCTCGGGAGGATGATATCCTTCCTGGACCATTGCGAGAGCGGTCGCTTTGGCGTCATACACCAGGAACTTTTCGTTCATCGAGATGCCGTCCGTCGGCCGCAGGAAACCAAACGCCTTCGCCTCCGCGGCACTCGTCGCGACCTTTGCCGTTCCGATCGTCTCAAGGACTTCGCGGACAAAGGGCATCAGATCTACATCCGCCACTCTCGGTGCACGGGCCAGACTCCTGACAAGCATTTCTTTCGTCCCGCCGCCCGCAGGGATCAGACCGACTCCAGCTTCCACAAGGCCGATGTACGTCTCCGCGGCGGCCCTGACTCTCGGAGCATGCAGAGCCATCTCGCATCCTCCGCCGAGCGTCATATTGAACGGCGCAACCACGATCGGCTTCGGCGCGTATTTGATCTTCATGTCCATTGCCTGAAACAACCTGATCGCATGGTCGATCTCGTCGAATTCCTTTTCCTGTGCAAGCATCAGGATCAGCATTAGATTGGCACCTGCCGAGAAGTACTTGCCCTGGTTTGCCACGACAAGGGCGTCTGAATCGGTTTCGAGCATTTTCAATCCTAGTTCAGCCATTTGCAAAACGTCCTCACCGATCACATTTGCCTTGGAGTGGAATTCCAGGCAGGCGACCGAATCACCGAGGTCTATGAGCGAAGCGCCCGCATTCGATTTGAGCACCTTCCCTTTACTCGATTCAAGCTTCAGGTTAATCAGCTTCTTCGGTACAGGGACG
>JAJYOS010000263.1 GCA_021796055.1 Bacteroidota bacterium | reverse complement strand
GGTTCAAACTACACCATTCAAGGCCAGATCTTTAATCAATTGTCTTCCGGCGGGATAGATCCCTCCGCTCCTGCCACTCTGTACAGCGAACCCAACGATTTGTATGGAACCAATGCAAATCCAAATCTTATAATGAATGGAACCTTCCCAGCCTATTATTTTGTGACGTTCGAAAAAAAGAACACGAGCGGTGACTTACAACCGGGCATAGATTGGATAGCTGGCAATCTTCAAAATATGGGCGGGGGCCAGCTCCAGGGCCCGTTCAATTACGAGGGACAATCAGGCTGGGTACAGGGAACAAATGCAAACTCCATCAGTGCCGCAGTAGCTCTCTATCCGGGCGATGCCGGCAGTTATACTTCGCTAGGTGTGCAGCTCGTTTACCAGGACGATTATTCTCCACAAAACGACCAGAGCCAGATCAGACAAGCGTGGGTGGAGCTGGATAGGAACAGCCAGAGCGACCCCTGGGGTTACGCTCAGTATCCGAACCCACCATCGGTAATCAACGATTACTGCCCCAACGATTATAATCCGTCAGTGGTGATCGATGCCTACGATGACTGCATGGCTTGCTGGATAGACAACATCCCGAATAATGAAGACGGTTCCTGGGCTCAGGTCGACCAGATGACGTTTAATTTAATCGGCAGCTCGGTGTTCTACTACTACGGTGACGGCGTCCAGTCTTGTTCACTAAATCTTCCCGATAATAATTTTAACGACGGATATGCCGATGGTTTCGCAGTATGGAGCCAAATATATAACGGCACGTGGTCCAATCAATCTCTCTTTTTTGAAAGCGGAACCCCAAATAACAACGACTTTAGAACGCTGAATACGTCAGGAAAGTATCTCCAGCTGGCAAACGGTACCGATGTAGATGCCATAAATAATATGTACGTCTCGTCGTTTTACCCATTTACAGTTCCATATTATTTCTCTACATCGCAGGACCTCGGCAGCATGAGCATACTGTTCAAGACGAGTCCCAGTCCGATTTCCGTAGGCAGGGGATGCAACATCAGTAAAGGGAGCGCAAACTCTACCTACCGATTCGGTGACCTGAATGTCGACGGGAAGAACATAGACTTCATGAACGCCCCCGACACGCTTAACTATAGAAACCTTGATAGGGTTGATAGCGTTCTTGAGACACAACCGTTTCAAGTAAACGCAAATTCAAATATCGTTTTCACAGAGCGATCCGGGTTTTCCGACTCAGCATCAGCAATCCACGCTCTTGGAGACAGCGGCTATATCGGGTATAAAGTCGAGGCACTTGACAATGCCACCGGTCGGGTCCTGGGAACAATCCGTGAAGGGAAGATGACCTCCACAAACCTCCGGCCATTTAAGCTGGTTCCCTATAAACTGAGCACAAACGGACTCACAGGAAAAACAGTCAGAATCAGAATCGTTCTTAACACAAATCTTGACAGTACAAATGTCTCTCTCGCAAAGTGTTTTGCCCTGGAAAACGCTGCGACAGGATCAAATATTCAGTCAGCGTCGTTGCAACCCATAAACGCAATCACGGCATTCACCCTTGCGCAAAACTATCCCAATCCATTCAATCCAACCACTGTTATCAACTATCAATTGCCGATTGATGGTCACGTAACCCTGGTAGTCTATGATGTTCTCGGCAGAAAGGTGAATACGTTGGTCGATGCAGATAAGAGTGCTGGAAGTTACGAGGTCAACTTTGACGGGAGAGACCTTGCGAGCGGAGTATATTTTTATCGGGTGGATATTCACGGCAGCAATGGAAGGGATTTCAGCTCCACGAAGAAAATGCTTCTGGTCAAGTAAATCCGGGATTACAGGCCGCCTTCACGCCTCTTTTGCGGGGAAAGAAGTCGAGCCTTTGTCCGAAACTTGAATTGTACGCCATAAAAAAGGGGCGGCCTCACGACCCCCCTTTCAAAACGGAATATTAGCGATGCCTAGTTCGAGGAAACGACCCAGGTGTTCCCCGACTTTAGCAGCTTGTCGAGGTCACCGGCGCCGCGCTTCTTCGTTACTTCCTGGATTTGCGCGCTCATCATTTCTTCATAGGACTTCCTTTCGGCAATAAAGAAAATGCCGATTGGCGTGGGGAAACCGGGACGATCGCTGAAAGTTGCGAGCAGAACGGCGAGGTCGAACGATTTCTCGTCGTAGACGAGAACGTCGTTCAAACCGGACTTTCCGTCCTTCAACGAGACAATTTCCGGAGTGAAGCCGTTCAGTCTGACTCCCTTGTCGTTCTCTTTTCCGAACACGAGAGGTTTGCCGTGTTCCAGATACAGAACATTGTCCGGCTTCGTTTCTTTCTCCGTCAGCTTCAGGAAAGCCCCGTCGTTGAACACGTTGCAGTTCTGATATATCTCGATGAACGAAGTCCCCTTGTGTCTCGCAGCACGCAGAAGAACCTGCTGGAGATGCTTAGGATCTCTGTCCAGGCAGCGGGCGACAAACGTTCCCTCCGCGCCGAGCGCGAGCTGAACGGGATTGAACGGATAGTCGATAGTTCCGTACGGGGTCGACTTCGTTTTCTTGCCGAGTTCCGAAGTGGGCGAGTACTGCCCTTTCGTCAGGCCGTAGATTCTGTTGTTGAACATGAGTATCTTCAGCCCGATGTTGCGCCTCAGCGAATGGATGAGATGATTGCCGCCTATTGAAAGCGCGTCGCCGTCGCCGGTAGCGACCCAGACCGTGAGATCGGGGTTCGCAGTTTTGACTCCGCTCGCTATTGCGGGGGCGCGGCCGTGTATACCGTGGACACCGTAAGCATCCATGTAATACGGGAAACGGCTCGAACATCCGATGCCGGATATGAACACATGTTTCTCTTTGGGTGTGTCGAGGTCGGGAAGAATCCTTTGGACCTGCGCGAGGATGGAATAGTCGCCGCAACCCGGGCACCATCTCACATCCTGATCGGACGCGAAATCCTTCGCGGTGTATTTTTTCGTCTGAGTTTCACCATTTCCATTTGATGTAGCCATTACTTAGCACCTCCTAATGCAGCTTTGATTGCCTCTTCAAGTTCAGCCGAGCGGATAGGAAGACCTCTCACTTTGTTGTACTGGACCGCGGGGATCAGGTATTCGGACCTCAGAAGCTTCGCCAGCTGACCGAGGTTGATCTCCGGAACAAAGATAGTCTTGAAGCTCTTCAAAACGTCTCCGAGGTTTCGCGGGAACGGGTGCAGGTACCGGAGATGCGCGTGAGATATCTTGTAACCATTCTTGCGCATCCTATCGACCGTCGACCTGACAGCCCCGAAAGTGCCGCCCCAGCTTACGACAAGCAATTCGCCGCTCTGCTCGCCGTACACGTCCTGGAGAGGGATATCTTTCTCGATTCCTTTTACCTTCTCGGCTCTGAGGTGAACCATAAAGTCGTGGTTATCCGGATCGTAGCTGACGTCGCCCGTGATGTTCGCCTTTTCGAGACCGCCGATCCGGTGTTCTAATCCAGGTGTCCCGGGTAAAGCCCACGGACGGACGTTGTTCTCGTTCCTGGAGTATGGATTGAAATTCTCCGGGTCTGTCCTGAAGTGAACCGGGATCGGTGAAAGGTCCTTGGCATCGGGTACAAGCCATGGCTCGCTGCCGTTCGCCAGATAACCGTCGGTGAGAAGATAGACCGGCGTCATGTACTTAATTGCGATTCTCGCCGCTTCGTAAGCCATATTGAAGCAATCTGCAGGTGTGGCTGCGGCAATTACGGGTGCCGGCGCTTCGCCGTGACGCCCGTAGGTAACGAACATCAGGTCCGACTGTTCGGTCTTCGTCGGCAAACCTGTGGAAGGACCTCCGCGCTGGACATCGACGATTACGAGCGGGAGCTCCAGCATTATACCGAGACTGATCGTCTCCGATTTCAGGGCAGCGCCGGGTCCGCTCGTACCTGTGACGGCCAGACTTCCGGCATATGACGCGCCGACCGCGGCGCCTGCCGCCGCTATTTCGTCCTCCGCCTGGTAAGTCTTCACATTGAAGTTCTTGTAAGCCGACAAGTTGTGAAGGATGTCGCTGGCAGGAGTTATCGGATAGCTCGCATAGTATAGCGGCAAACCCGCTCTTTGCGCTGCGGCAACAACGCCGAGCGCCGTTGCTTCGTTGCCGGTTATGTTTCTGTAAAGACCCGGCTTCAGTTGAGCAGGCTTCACTTCGAATCGCGCGGCGAATGCTTCTGTGGATTCGCCGTAGTAGAATCCTGCCTTCAGAGCCTTATCGTTGGCTTCCGCGATCTGCGGCTCTTTTCCGAATTTCTCTTTTATCCACTGCTCCGTGGTGTCGAGCGGCCGGGAGTACATCCAGTACATCAGGCCGAGTGCAAAGAAGTTCTTGCAGCGAACCATCTCCTTCTGTGACAAACCGCTCCCCTGGAGCGCGTTCAGAGTAAGCTTTGTAATCGGGACTTCGATTACCTGGTAATTGCTGAGCGAACCGCTGCTCAGCGGATTCGCCTCGTAACCCGCAAGGGTCAGATTCTTATCGTCGAACGAATCTATGTTCGCGATTATCACGCCGCCCTTCTTGAGGTCCTTAAGATGGACCTTCAGCGCTGCCGGGTTCATCGCTACCAGGACATCCGGGTGGTCGCCCGGCGTCAATATATCCCAGCTTGAGAAGTGAAGCTGAAAACTCGATACACCGAATAACGTTCCCGCAGGAGCTCTTATCTCCGCAGGGTAATCCGGAAGCGTGCTCAAGTCGTTGCCGACAAGAGCGGTCGTATTGGTGAACTGCGTGCCGGTAAGCTGCATACCGTCACCCGAATCACCAGCGAACCGAATCACCACATCATCCAAAGTTTCAATCGTCTTGCTCATTCGTATTTCCTCTGCTTAATTGCTTTCATGACAATTGGTTGAGAAATGGGAACCACCTGGCAAAGTAACCCGAAAGCACGGTTAGATTGTTCGTCATTATCAGTATCCCTACAGCGATCAATAGAACTCCTCCTATCACCTCAACCCATCTGACGTATTTACTGAACCTCCTGAAGAAAGATAAGAACGCGTTTATGCTCAGGCTCGTTACCAGGAAGGGTATGCCGAGACCGAGTGAATACACGGAAAGAAGAATTATTCCTTTCCCGATCGTGCTTTGCTGTGCAGCAATGGTCAGTATCGCCGCCAGCACGGGACCGATGCAAGGCGTCCATCCGAAAGCGAACGCCAATCCTGCGACGAATGAGCCAAGCGGGCCGATCTTTTTGTCCGTGTGAAACTTCTTTTCATAATTGAGAAACTTGATCTTAAACACGCCGGTCATGTGAAGTCCGAAGACGATGATTATCACGCCGGCGATTTTCGAGAAGAGCTCCAGCTTTTCAACCAGGAAGTGCCCGATAGCGGTTGCGGATGCACCCATCGCAACGAAAATAACGGAGAATCCCAAGATGAAGAGCACGGAGTTTAATGTTACTCTCTTGAAAAGGTCCGTGCGGGAACTGCTTACCAGTTCGTCAAAGCTGTAACCGCTTATGAAGGAAAGATACCCTGGGACGATCGGCAACACACAAGGCGAGATGAAGGATATTATCCCGAAAACAAATGCCGTCAATATGCTTACGTTTTCCACCGCTATCTCTCAAAAAATAATTCAAAAAGGATGTTCAAACAAGGTTGCGCAGCACAAATGAGATGAAAATAGCGTGCCGAAAGGTTCTGCCATCATCGAAGAATTCTTCACTTCAAAGAGCCCAACGCCGTTTCTCCGGGGCATCTTCACCCTGACAGTGGACGAGAAGCCACAATCTAAAAACACATGTTGCTGAGAATTAGCGGTTCATGCATGAGAGTGAATAGGTTGAAAAGCCGACCATGTTTTCCTCAAGGACGGCGGGCAAGCCCTGTCGAATGCCTCGCCGTCGCACATCACTGCTCCGGTTGTCTGACGACCGAGACGCTTATCTCGGCGGCTACTTGCTGGTGAAGCTTCACGGGGATCTTGTAGTTCCCCAGCGTCTTGATCGGCTCAGCAAGCTCAATTCTCCGCCGATCCACCTCGAAGCCCTTCTCGGCGAGTTTGTCGGCGATCATCTGCGAAGTGACTGAACCGAAAAGCTTGTCTTCTTCGCCCGCCTGGACTTCGACCGTGATATCCACGCCGTTGAGCTTCTGGGCAAGAGTCTCGGCATCATGTACTTCCCGGTTCAACTTTGCCTGGTAAGCTTTCTTTTCATTCTCTATCATCTTAATGTACCCGGGCGAGTACGGGTAAGCTACTTTCTGAGGAATAAGAAAATTCCTCGCGTAGCCGTCGCGAACGTCGACAACTTTGCCGATTTCGCCCAGGCCCTCGTAATTCTTTCTAAGTATTATTTTCATGACAACTCCTTGTGGAAAACAGCAATTAGCATTAAGCAAGCAGTAAACAGCACGGCGAGGTTTGTCCCCGTCGGTGCCGCCATCTGCCTGCTCCTTACTACATACCACTTTCTATCTTATAATGTCTGAGACGAAAGGCAGCAGCGCGAGGTGACGTGCACGTTTTATCGCGAGCGCGAGCTGACGCTGATGCTTTGCGCAGGTCCCTGTTACACGACGGGGAATGATCTTGCCCTGTTCGGAGGTGAACTTCACCAGGCGCTTTTCATCCTTGTAATCGACGTATACATCGCCGCTCTCGCAGAACCTGCAGACTTTCCTCTTCTTGATTTCTTTTACTGGTAACAATTCATTTACTCGCTGATTTTGTGTCCGTTGTTTTTAAGCAAATCGGATTCTTCGTTCGTAAGGAACCTGTCGAACGAATCATCCATGAAAGTTGATGGCTCGTCATCCGCGACCTGTTCGGTGGCAATATCCGCCGGACGCCCGCGTTTGTTGAGGAACTGGACCCGTCTCGCCTTGATCTCGACGATCGAGCGATTGTGACCGTCGTCGGTTTTCCAGTTTCGGCTTTGGAGCTCGCCGTCGATCAGAACGGCGCTCCCCTTCTTAAGCCTGTCACGGCAACTGTCGGCCAGCTTGTTCCACGCAACTATGCCTACATAGCACACATCTTCCTGCCATTGGTTCCCGCTGTCACGGAATTTCCTGTTCGAAGCAACCGTGAAGTTAACGACGGGGGTACCGTTCGTTGTCTGCCGAAAGATCGGGTCCTTTGTGAGGTTACCCGCAATTACGACGCAGTTCATTTCGGGCATCTTTAGGTCAGCCATAGATCCTCCATCAATAAGTTAGCCTTACTATCTGGTTCTACCTCTCATCATGATCTTTCCCGGCCGCAGCGTAATTCCGCCCGCCAGAAGGACGCGTTTCATCCGACTGGGTGGAGAATTCAGCCTGTTCGGTTCTCGAAGCACGCTGCCGACGACGTCTCTTCACGCCCGCACGGGCTTTCATCATATTCTTATCGACAACTACCGTAAGGTGACGGATCACTTCCTCGTCAAGCTTGAACGCCTGCTCGAGTTTCGTTACGATGTCTGTGGGGGATTTATGGAGCACCTGCACGTAGAATCCTGCGTTCTTCTTCCTGATGGTGTAGGCGAGACGCCTTCTCCCCCAACGGTCGACGGTCTTCACTTCACCGCCATTCTTGGCGACGAATTCCTGATAGCGTGTAATCACGGCTTCGATCTGGCCGTCTTCCAGGTTGGAATTGACAATGAACGTTGTCTCGTACTCTCGCTGAACTATGTTCAGTTTCATTCACCTCCTTCGGTCAATTTGGCTGTCCGCCGGTGAAAGCGGTCAGCAGTTTGGCGCCCGGCAACGGATCGCCGGGGCGCGATTTTTATTCAGTTGAATCTGTTCATGGCAGTCTGGATGCCCGAGTTGATGAATACAAACACCGCCTCTGCGGCGCTCTTCACCATTTTCTCAACCTCAGGGATTTCATCTGCCTCGAAATTCGATAGGACAAAGTCTGCCATGTCCCTTCCGGGTACAACCTCCTCAGTCCCGATACCGCAGCGAAGCCTTGCAAATCGGTCATCATTCAAATGATAAATGATCGAGTATACACCGTTGTGTCCGCCGTCGCTGCCTCCTTTACGGATGCGAAGCTTGCCCAGCGGAATGTTGAAATCATCGCAGACGACGAGCAGGTCTGCGGGATCGACGCCAAATCTTTCGATT